>DAIDOU010000300.1 GCA_027458945.1 Acidobacteriota bacterium | reverse complement strand
GGCGCGGCCGCCCTGCAGGTCGGCCCCGGCCTCCCCAACCCGCGCCGCGAGGCGCGCTGGTTGCTCGCGCGGGCGCTCCGCCGCTCCGAGGCGTGGCTCCTCGCCCACCCCGACGAGCCGGTCGCCGAGGCAACGGCCGCGCTCTTCCGCTCGTGGTTGGCCCGGCGCGCCGCCGGCGAGCCGGCGCACTACATCGTCGGCACGTGCCCGTTCTGGGGCCGCATCTTCGCCGTGACCCCCGCCGTGCTGATCCCCCGCCCCGAGACCGAGTTGATCGTGGAGTGCGCCCTGACGTTGCCGCAACCGGGGCGACCGCGGATCCTCGACGTCGGCACCGGCTCCGGCTGCCTCGCGGCGACGCTCGCGCTCGAGCTTCCCGGCGCGACCGCCGTCGCGACCGACGTGTCGCCCGAGGCCGTCGCGGTCGCGCGGCGCAACGCCAGGGCGCTCGGCGCCGACGTGCTCTTCGCCGCCGGCGACCTGGCAGCGCACGTGCGCGGGACGTTCGACCTCGTGGTCGCCAACCTCCCGTACGTCCCCGACGCCGAAATCCCCGGCCTCGCCGTCGAGATCCGCGCCCACGAGCCGCACGTCGCCCTCGCCGGCGGCGCGGACGGCGCCGACCTGCTGCGGACGTTCATGGCCGACTTGCCGCGCCTGCTCGCCCCCGGCGGTCACGCCCTGCTCGAGATGGGCCCGCGCCAGCGCGCCGGCTTGCAGGCCGCGGTGACCGCCGCCGGCTTTGTCGAGGTGCACCGCGGCCTCGACCACGCGGGGATCGAGCGCGTCCTCGTCCTGCGCCGGGCGTGAGACCGTGGTCCGTGGTCCGTGGTCCGTGGTCCGTGGTCCGTCAAGGACAGTACGTGAATGGCAGGGCGTAGGGGTTACGGCGTGTAGCCGCGCTGCCGAGATTGGTAGGGGCCAGCTATCACACTTTGGTGCCGGCGGCCTGACAATTGGGGAGCCATATCGCTCGGCCGACGAACCCGCGCTGCCGAACCGCGAACAAAGTGTGATACCTGGCCCCTGGCTAGGAGGGCAAGGCGGTCGGACCGGAGGATTGGTAGATCCTGCCGATCCCCCTCGGGATTACGAGGGAAGACCGGGACCGGCAGGACCCCCTTTCAAACCGTGCTTGCGGATTTCCCGCACACGGCTTGCCGATGGTCTTCGGGGTGTGGCGTGCGTCGGATAGCCCACGCTGCCACTCAGGCGATGCAGGCCAAGGGAGTAGAGGCGTTGCGGGGGCCACGTATGCATCCAGAAGCGCGTCCGCTGCCCACCCCGCCGCCACAGCCACCTCGTGATCCGTCCGTGGACGTAGCGGTCGAGTTGGTTGAACTTCGCAAACGCGTTACCGGTGCGGAAGTAGCTCCCCCACCCCCGGAGCACGGGGTTGAGCAGCTGGATCAGGGCGGTGACATCTTGGAGCCCCGACCGCCGCGCACTGGTCAACTCATGGACCCGCTGCCGCAGACGCGTCATCGCCCGCGGTGAGGGCCAGCGCTGCACGTAGTATCGCCGTGGGTTGCGCTGGATGCTCCGCCGCTTGCGAATCATGCACCCCAGGAAGATGAAACCCTCCTGGCCGCGGTCCAGGTTCACCAGCCGCGTCTTGCCCAAATGCAGCTCCAGCCGCAGCCGGGCCAGCAGCTCTCTGACCCGCACCATCGCCTCCTCCGCCTGGGTTTGCGTCCGAGAAAGGATCACGAAGTCGTCCGCGTACCGCACGAGGATGCCAAGGTGCCCGCACTCCCGTGCCCAGGCATGGTCGAAGGCGTTGAGGATGATGTTGGCCAGCAGCGGCGAGATCACACCCCCCTGCGGTGTCCCCGCCAGGGTCTCCCTCACCGTACCGTCCTCCATGACCCCCGCCTGAAGCCACTTCCGGATGAGCTTGAGCACCCGCCGGTCCGAGATCCGCTCTGCGACAAGCGTCATCAGGATGCCCTGATCGATGCTGTCGAAGAAGCTCCGAATGTCCGCATCGACGACGAAGTTGTACCCGCGGTTGCCCGCTTCCCGGATCGCTTCCAGGGCTTGCGTCGCGTTCCGCTTGGGCCGGAAGCCGAAACTTGTTGGCGCAAAGTCCGCCTCGAAGATCGGCTCGATGACCAGCTTCGCCGCTTGTTGGACGACTCGGTCCCGCACCGTCGGGATGCCCAACGGCCGCTGCTTCCCGTCTCCCTTCGGAATATGGCACCGCCGCACCGGTTGCGGCCGGTACCGTCCCGCCCGCAGGTCGGCCTGGATGGCGTCAAGGAACGCATCCACGTCCATCGCTTCGATGGCCGCGATGCTCTCGCCGTCCACCCCTGCCGCCCCACGGTTCGCCTTGACTCGCCTCCACGCTTCCCTCAGGACGTCACCCCTGAAGATCCGGTCATACAACGCGTGAAAGCGCCGTGTGCCGCTCCGCTTGGCACACACCCATAGCTGCCTCTGGAGACCTCGCACTTTGTCTTCCGGGTGGTTGGGTCTTGCGACCATGCCCTCGCGCGTACCTCCTCCAGCAGCTCGACCAAAGCAGGGGTCCTTCCCTCCAGCCCGTTTCCGGACCTTCCTCGGTACTACGACCCCCTCCGACTCCCTCCCGGCACCGTGCGACTTCACGCTCCGCGCTTATACGCCCGGCTCTGCCCGACGCGGGCTGCCGAGGAGGGCCTCTCCTGTTCCGCATCAACCTGTGGAAACGTGCCGCCGCCTCTACCCCGAGGAGGTCCAGCGTCCGCTCGGGACTCCAGGACGCTGTCTGTTGCCTTCGCCGTGATACAAGCGGCTCGGCCCTCCCAATCACCTTTCGGTTGAGCCTCTGACGGGGCTGCAGCGTTCACTCGTGTTGCGGCCCGCTCCCTTGCTCCCTCCCTCCTCGGAGGCTTTCGACGCCCCGCTCAGCCACGGGGATCTCTCCCCGCAACCGGGGCCCGCTACCGGGCGCTCCGGCGCTTACCCGGACGGGACTTGCACCCGCTAGGTCGATGCAGCGTGAAACCGCTCTGACGGCTTCGTCAGGACGCACCGTACCCGGAGGGTACGTGAGGACCCGAACCGCCGCAGCCCGACAACGCAGATGGCCCGGGATCGGCGGCGCCTAACCGCGGAGGGCTTCGACGGGGGTCATCCGCGCCGCCGAGAGCGACGGGAAGATCCCGGCGAACAGCCCGACCGCGACCGCGAACCCGATCCCGAGCGCGAGACCGAGCGGCGCGAGCGGCAGGCCGGCCTCGAACGAGCCGGAGAGCACGCGGGTGATGACGACCCCGAGCCCGCAGCCGAGCAACCCGCCGAGCGCCGACAGGCTCGTGGACTCGACCAGGAACTGCACCAGGATCGCTCGGTCGGAGGCGCCGATCGCCTTGCGCAGGCCGATCTCGTACAGGCGCTCGGCGAGCGAGATCTTGAGCACCGAGTAGATGCCGACGCCGCCGACGAGCAGCGAGATGCCGGCGATCGCGGCCATGACGATCGTCCAGTTGCGCAGCATCTCGCGGATCCGCGCCTCGGCCTTGAAGATCTCGTCGGCGACGTTCTCGACGTGGAAGTCGCCGACGCCGTGGTGGGCGCGACGGACCAGCCTTTCGGTCTCGGCCTGCACCGCCGAGAAGTGATCGTCGTCGCTGCTCTTGACCATCAGGAGCGCGATGCGGTCGCCGCCGCGCAGGTACGAGCGGAACGCGTCGAGCGGCACCAGCACGCCGTTCATCTCGCGCCGCGCCGAGCCCCCGTCGTTGACCTGGCTGTTGCCGATCCTGGACTCGACGCCGACGACCTCGAACACCGCGTCACCGAGACGGACCTGCCGCCCGATCGGGTCGGCGCTCCCGAACAGCGAGGTCGCGAGGTCGGCGCCGAGCACCGCGACGCGCCGCCGCGCCTGCTGGTCGCGGCCGTCGAAGAAGCGGCCCGCGCTGACCGTCCGGTTGCGCACGAACGCGTACGAGGGCGTGACGCCGTACACCCGCACGCGGCGCTCCTCGCCGCGGCCCTTGATCACGGTGTCGAGCGCCGACATCGCGGCCACCGCGTCGTAGTCGCCCCAGCGCGCGAGGTCGTTGACGTCGGACACGGCGAGCCCGCGCGAGAACTGCACCTTCTTGCGCTCGAGCGGCGTTTGCGGCGCCCGCTGCGAGACGAACATGACGCCGTCGTACCCGAGGCCCTTGATCCCCTCCCACACCATGACCTTGATCGCCTCGATCATCGTCACCATCACGACCACCGCGAGGGTGCCGAGGACCACGCCGACGAGGGTCAGGCCGGAGCGCATCTTGTGGCCCCAGATCTCGGCGAACGTCGTGCGGACCGCTTCCCAGAACGCCATCACTCGTACCTCAGGGCGACGACCGGGTCGAGCCGCGCCCCCCGCACGGCGGGGTAGAACCCCGCCACCAGACCGACCAACGCCGCGGCGACCACGGAGACCACCAGCATCGCCGGGGTGAGGGCGGCCGTCTGCCCGAGCAGCGCGGCGATCGCGTGCACGAACCCGATCCCGACGGCGAGGCCGCAGACCGCGCCGATCCCGGTGACCACCAGCATCTCGCACATGAACTGCACCGCGATGTGCCACCCCTTGGCGCCCAGCGCCTTGCGCACGCCCACCTCGCGCATCCGCTCGGTGAACGACGCGAGCAGGATGTTGGCGTTGACGATGACGCTCACGATCAGCGAGATCAGCCCGCAGATCATGAAGGTGAGGTCGTACACCTTGCCCTGCTGGTCCATCTGCTCGAGGCGGTCGATGCGCGCGTACACCTGGAAGTCCTCGGCGCCGTGCCGCGCGAGCAGCAGGCGCTTGACCGCCGGCACCGCCGTCTTCGCCGCCTCGCGGCTCGCGAGGCGCATCGAGATCTCGTCGATCGACCTCGCCCCCGCGCCGACCTGCCGGGCCTGCAGCGAGGTCACCGGCACGACGATGAGCTCGTTCATCCAGTCGAGCGAGTTGTACGTCTCCGCCTTGTTCCAGTAGAACTCGCGGTACTTGAGCACGCCGACGACGCCGTAGAGCGTGTCGCCGAGGCGGATCGACCGCCCGATCGGGTCGTCGGAGCCGAAGTACTCGCGCGCCCGCGTCGCCCCGAGGACGCACACCGCGCTGCGGGTGGCGACGTCGTCGTCGGAGACGAAGCGGCCGCGCTCGACGATGAGTTCGTGCAGCTCCCGGTAGCGCGGCGCGACGCCGGAGACGGTGTCGTTGCGCGTCAGGCGCGCCGAACGGACCTGCAGGTAGCGCTCCACCGTCGGCTCGACCAGGTCGAAGCCGGGCACCGAGACGCGCACCGCCGCGACGTCGTCCATCGTCAGGCCGAGGCTCGCCTTCTCGCGCGCCGAGGTGCGCACGTTCTCCAGCGGCTTCGACCACACCATGCACTTGAGCACCCCGCCCGACTCGGCGTAGAACTTCAGGCTCTGCTCACGGCCGCCCGCCGTCAGCCCCATCGTGCCGATCACCGAGCCGACGCCGAGCACCACGCCGAGCGTCTGCAGCGCCGTTCGCCCGGCGTGCGCGCGCACCTCGGCGAAGCCGTCGGCCACGGCGGTGGCGAGGTTCACGCGGCGGCCCTCTCGCCGGTCTCGACGAGACCGTCCACGATGCGCACGATCCGCCGCGCGTGCCGCGCGACCGCGGGGTCGTGGGTCACCAAGATCACCGTCTGCCCGGCGCGGTTGAGCTCGTCGAACAGCTCCATGACCTCGCCGCCGGTGTTCTGGTCGAGGTTCCCGGTCGGCTCGTCGGCGAGCAGCAGCGCCGGGCCGGTGACCAGGGCGCGGGCGACCGCAGCGCGCTGCCGCTGGCCGCCGGAGAGCTGGCTCGGGAGCGACCGCCCGCGCTCGCCGAGGCCGACGCGGGTGAGGATCTCCCGCGCCCGCGCTCGCCGCGCCTCGGCGGCGACCCCGCCGTAGAGCAGGGGCAGCTCGACGTTGCGCTGCACGCTCGCCCGCGGGAGCAGGTTGAACGCCTGGAAGACGAAACCGATGAACCGGTTGCGCAGCTCGGCCAGGCGCCCACGGGAGAGGTCGGCGACCTCCTCCCCGGCGAGGAGGTAGCTCCCGCGGGTGGGCGTGTCGAGGCACCCGAGGATGTGCATGAGCGTGGACTTCCCAGACCCCGACGGGCCCATGACCGCGACGTACTCGCCGCGGCCGACCTCGAGGTCGATGCCCCGCAGCGCGTGCACGGCCGCGTCGCCGGCGTCGTAGGTCTTCCACACGCCCGCAAGCTTGAGCAGCGGCTCGCTCACGACCGGTCCTCCTTCTTCTTCGGCTTGGTCGGGTCCTCGAGCGCCACCTGCTCCCCGGCGACGAGGCCCGAGGTGATCTGCACCTTGGCAAGGGACGCGATCCCGGTTTCGACCTTGCGCTCCTCGAAGCGTTGCTTCCACGCCTCGCGCGCGTCGGCGGGCGGCTTGGGTTGGGCCGTCGCGTCGATCGCCTTGCGCACGTAGACGACCTCGCCGTCCTCGCGCTCGAACACCGCCTCCACCGGCACCGCCAGCACCTTCGCCGCGCGCTCGCCCTTGATCGAGACGTTCGCGGTCATGCCGGTGCGCAGCTCCTTCCCCTGGGCGTCGAGGGAGATCTCGACGTCGAACACCTTGACCTGATCGGCCAGACGGGCCGCCGGCGCGATGCGCGAGACCTTGCCGGGGAAGCGCAGCTTCGGGTAGGCGTCGAGCGTGACCGTCACCGGCGCTCCGAGCCGCACCTTGCCGATGTCGACCTCGTTGACGCCCGCCTTGACCAGCATCGTCGCGAGGTCGGCGACGGTGGCGATCACCGTCCCGGCGTTGAACGACCCGGCGCCGGTGACCGCCTCGCCGAGCTCGACCGGACGGGTGATCACGACGCCGTCCATCGGCGCGGTGATGTTGATCCGCTGGTCGGCGGTCGCGCTCACGGGCACGCCCGACGAGGTCATGATCGCCGCCTTCTCCCGCGCCGCCGCGAGCTCCTCGCGCGCGGACTTGTAGCGCGTCTCCGCGGTGCGGTGCGCCTCCTCCGAGATCAACCCGTCCTTGAGGAGCGCGTCCTTGGCCCGGAAGTCCTGGTCGGCGTCGGTGAAGTCGATCTCCGCCTGGTTGACGCCGCGGCGCACGCCGGCCAGCGTCTGCGCCTGGTTGACGTCGGGCTCGATCGCGGCGATGAGCTGCCCCTTCTTGACCACGTCGCCCTCGCGGACCGGCAGCTCGACGACCTTGCCCGAGAGCGCCGACTTGACGTCGACCTTGACCTCGGGCTCCACGGTGCCGACCTCGAGCACCTCGACCTGCACGTCGGCGAGCGCGGCCTTGCCCAGCGGGGTGTCGTCCTTGACCGGATCCGCGGTCCTCGCGCGCGCCGCGAGCGCCACCGCCGTCCCCACCACCACCACGCCGACAGCCGCACCGATGACCCAACGCCTGCGCTTCGCCGTCATGACAACCTCCATCTGTTACAACCTGACTACGCAACGGGAGGTGCCAGGGTTCTCGGGAGGCGCGGCAGCGGCTGCTCGGGACTACCCCCGGGGCTGGAAGCGGTCGAGCCGAACCTGGTTGAGGGCGGCGAGCGCGCGGCCGAGCGACTCGTCCGGCACGAGGAAGTGGTCGGTGTCGTGGCTCGAGAGCACCATCACGGGGATGCCCACGTCGGCCAACGCCCGGCTCACGACCGCGAGCAGGCCGACGGTGGTCAGCGCGAACGTCGCCTCCAGCGTGAGCGCCCGCCACCCTTTCCCGACGCGCTCGACGAGCCCCCCCTGCGCCTCGACCACCTCCTCGGGCGCGAGCAGGCTGATCTCGTCGTGGTCCACGATCAGCGCGACCGGCGCGCCACCGGCAGGCGGCGGCGGCCACGGGTCGGGCACCGCGAGCAGCCGGGCGATCGCGTAGCGCTGCGGCCACAGCCGCACGCCGACCGCGGCCCGGGCTGGAGTTGCCATCGTCTGCTCGCTGCGGGCCGCCGTCAGAAGGCGTCGAGGATGTAGTAGAGCGGGTTCTGCCGCTCGCCGTCCTTCCACACCTCGTAGTGCAGGTGCGGCCCGGTCGTGCGCCCCGACATCCCCACCTTGCCGATCGCCTCACCGCGGGTCACGTGCTCGCCCTCCTTGACCAGGAAGCGGTCGAGGTGGCCGTACATCGTGGTGTAGCCGTAGCCGTGGTTGATCTTCAGCAGCCGTCCGTACCCGGCGTCGCGGTCCGCGTAGACCACGACGCCGTCGGCGGGAGCGGTGACCACGGTGCCGTACGCGACCGAGATGTCGAGGCCCTCGTGGAACGCCGGCTTGTGGGTAATCGGGTCCATGCGCGGGCCATACCCGTCGGTGATCACGCCGGCGACCGGCGTCAGCACCGGGGTGTGGGCGAGCAGCATCGCCTGGTCGGAGAGCCGCTGCTCCACCTTGGCGAGCTCCCGGTCGAGCCGGTCCTGGCGCTGCAACAGCGAGCTGGGCTCGGCGCCGAGCTTGGTGAGCGGCCCGCCGCTGCCGACCACGCCGGTGCTCACCGGGGAGGAGTCGGAGAAGAGGTTGGCGACGCCGGCGGCGATCGCCAGCGCCTTCGTGCGCTGGTCGAACTGCGAGAGCCGGGCCTGCACCTGGGTGACGGTCTCCTCCAGGCGCTGGTTGTTCTTCTTGAGCTGCTTGTTCTCGCTCTGCAAGGCGTGGTACATGGCCCGCTGGCGCAGGAACGTGCCGGACGCCACGAGGGAGACGATCGCCAGGATGCCGATCGTGATGCCGAGTCCCATCAAGGACTTGAGTAGCACGGGGGAAAGCTGCAGCTTGAAGACCTTGCCGTGGGCGTGTGGGACGATGATGATGGTGCTGTGCCGTTTTTCAGCCACGCCTCGCACCTCCTTCAAGGTAGATTCAAACGCCAGCCCACGCACACACGCACGATGGACTTGTTGCGGGACCGAATCGTGCCACACGCGTTCCGGCGCTGTCAAGGCGACCGGTGTAAAATGCGAACAATTCTCAACATCGTGGCGCCGGCGCCGCGAGGAGGAAACCGATGCTGCTGGCCGAGTTTTCGATCTCTCCGCTGGACAAGGGGGCGAGCGTCTCGCCGTGGGTCGCCCGCTCCCTCGACCTCATCGACCGTTCGGGGCTGCCGTACCGCCTCGGCCCGATGGGCACCACGGTCGAGGGCGAGTGGGACGAGGTGATGGCCGTGGTCAAGGCGTGCTTCGA
>DAIDOU010000299.1 GCA_027458945.1 Acidobacteriota bacterium | reverse complement strand
GTGAACCTGGCCCTGAACGCGGTCCAGGCGATGAACGGCGGTGCCGTCCGGCGGGTCGAGCTCACGGCGCGGCGGGACGGGGAGCGAGTCGTGCTCGAGGTGGCCGACACCGGGCCGGGGATCGTGAAGGCCGAGCTCGCCCGCGTTCGCGAGGCGTTCTTCACCAGGCGCAAGGGCGGCACCGGTCTCGGCCTCGCGATCGCCGACCGCATCGTGGCCGCGCACGGCGGCACGCTGGAGCTGGCGAACCGGCCGCAGGGCGGGCTCGTGGCGAAGGTCGTGCTGCCGGGCGGGGTGGCGGGGTGAAATGCGTGTAAACTCCGCCGCGGAGGTGTGCATGAGGTGGTTACGGACGTTGCCGCTGGTGGCGCTGGGCCTGCTCGTCAGTTCCAGCACGTTCGCGATGTTCCGCGCCGCCGACCTGGTCGTCGTTCCGGTGGCGGCGGCGACGTCGGGCCTGCACAGCTCCAACTGGCGGACGGACGTCGACATCATGAACGTGGACACGACGGCCATCGACGTCGAGATCGTGCTGCTGCAGTGCTGCGGGCTCGACAACTCGGCGTGGTTCCTCAACATCGCCAACCACCTCGGCGGCCGCAAGGACGAGGGGTTCGGCCACGTCGACACCAAGCTCGCGGGCATCGCGCCGGGCGCCTCGGTCCGCATCAACGACATCATCGGGACCGACTTTAACCTTGCCAACACCAAGGGAACGCTCCTGATCTTCGCGTACCAGGCGGGGACCCTGATGACGACGAACCCTCGCGGGGGCGTCCCTAAGCTGATCGTGGTCAATAGCCGCAGCTACTCGGTCGGCACCGACGCGAGCGGCAACCAGATGACCTACGGGCAGGAGATCCCCGGGCTGCCGTGGTACGACTACCTCGACGTCGGCAAGAAGGCGCGCGGGCTCGACCACGCGGTGTTCCAGGGGCTCGAGGAGGACGCGAGGTACCGGACGGCGATCGGAGTGGTCAACGTGTCGGACCCGCAGACGAGCCTCGACGTCGTGCTGACGCTCAACGCCTCCGACGGCACCCAGATCGGCAACACGCAGTACGTCTCGCTGGCGCCCCTCGCCATGGACCAGTACGACCAGGCGATCATCAACCTGTTCGGCAAGAGCCTGTCCGATGCGATCAGCGGCGCGACCCTGACCGCGAGGATGGACGCCTATATTTCCGGAGCCGCGGTCCCGGTGCCCGCCCTGATGGTGTACTGCTCGCGGATCGACAACAACACCAACGATCCGGTGTACCTCGAGCAGTCGTTCACCAAGGAGCTGCCGTGGGACTGCGTGTTCAACGGCAACTGCACCTCGGTGGCGTCGGCGCTCGGGCTGTCGCGGTCCCCCGCGGCGGCGCCCGGGCACCTGCGGCCGCCAACGTCGCTGTCGCACTGAGGTCGTCGCGAAATGTGCTAGGATGCTCGACCGTCCGGGCGTCGGACGGCGTCACGGAGAGAAGGGGGTTTGCGCATGGCCAACAAGGACGATCGGCTTCCCGACAACGCGGCGGGCAAGTGGTACGTGGACTCGAGCTGCATCGACTGCGACGTGTGCCGCACCACCGCTCCCAACAACTTCCAGGCGAACGAGGACGAGGGCCACTCCTTCGTGACCAAGCAGCCCGAGAACGCCGAGGAGTCGGGGCAGTGCGAGGAAGCCAAGGCCTCTTGCCCGGTCGAGGCGATCGGCGACGACGGCGAGTAGCCCGCGAGATCTCACGCAGAGCGCGGCCGGCCTCGAGCCGGCCGTTCTTGTTGTGGCGTCGCCGTTGCTTGACACGCCTCCGGCGCGTTTCTAACCTGCCGTTTCGGTAAGGAGGTCGAGCCATGGAGATCAAGGCGATCGGGGTGGTCGGCGCGGGTCAGATGGGTGGCGGGATCGCACACGTGGCGGCGCTCGCGGGCATCGACGTGGCGCTCGCCGACGTCTCCGCCGCGGTGGTGGAGAAAGGCGTGGCGGCGATTGCGCGCAACCTCGACCGCCAGGTGGCCAAGGGAACGGTGACGGCCGCGGCGAAGGCGGCCGCTCTCGCTCGCATCCGAGCCGAAGTCGGGCTCGCCGGGCTTGCGGGGTGTCAGCTCGCGATCGAGGCGGTCGTCGAGGACCTCGACGTCAAGCTCGGGGTGCTCACCGAGCTCGACCGGTTGCTGGTGCCGGGCGCGATCCTGGCCTCGAACACCTCCTCGATCTCGATCACCAAGCTCGCGAGCGCGACGTCGCGGCCGGAGCGCTTCATCGGCATGCACTTCATGAACCCGGTGCCGATGATGCAGCTCGTCGAGGTGATCCGCGGCCTGGCGACCGGCGACGACACCTACCACGAGGTGGAGGCGCTGGCGAAGAGGCTCGGCAAGGTGCCGGTCGAGGTCAACGACTTCCCCGGCTTCGTCTCCAACCGCGTGCTGATGCCGATGATCAACGAGGCGGTCTACACGGTGTACGAGGGGGTGGGGACGCCCGAGGCGGTGGACACCGTCATGAAGCTCGGGATGAACCACCCGATGGGCCCGCTCGCCCTCGCCGACCTGATCGGGCTCGACACCTGCCTCGCCATCCTGCGGGTGCTGCACGACGGCCTCGGCGACCCCAAGTACAGGCCGTGCCCGCTGCTCGTGAAGATGGTGGACGCGGGCCGACTCGGGCGCAAGTCCGGCCACGGTTTCTACACCTACTAGGAACCCCCGATGAGAGCTTGCAGCAACCTTTGGTTCGAGCGCCAAGGGCAGCCACCGGGCAGCGGCGTAGCCGGTGGCCGGTGTCCCGTGGCCGGCATGATCTTTCGGAACCGCTCGTGGGTGGGTGGGGGAACTGGCCACCGGTCACCGACCACGGGCCACGCATCTGGAGGGAACGGTTGACGGTCCTCTGCCAGTGGTGCGGGGCCCCTAACCCGGACGGCCGCGACCTGTGCGTGCGCTGCAACTCGCGCCTGATGGTGGTGTCGGGCGCCGGCGGCGAGTTTTCCGAGGAGACACTGGAGGCGGAAGAGGCGAGTCTCGAGCGCGAAAAGCAGGCGTTCGACGAGCACCTGCTCGAACGCCTCTCCGGGGGTGAGGACGCGGCCAAGCGCATGCACGCCGCCCTCGTGCGCCTCGACGAGCGCGTCGCCGACCTCGAGCGCGGCCTCGCGCTGCTCGACTCCGGCGTGCAGGCGCTCGTCGACCTGCTCGACCGCCGCCACGTCGTACGCGAGACCGAGGTGATGGCCGCCTGGGAGCGCGCTGCTACGACCGAGATGGCGCGCGAGGAGCTGCTCGAGCGGCTGCGCCAGCGCCGCGATGCCATCGTCTCTCGCGCCCGTTCCGGCGGCGGCGGCGCCGCGTCGGCGTGTGCGCGCGCCGTCCAGAGTGCGGAGCTCGCGCTGTTGGCGGGACAGCCGGCGCGCGCGGCCGAGGTCCTCGCCGAGACGCTGCGCCGGTTCCCACGCAACCCGGAGCTGGCCGGGCTGCTCGGCGAGCTGGCGTTCGAGCGTGGCGACCTCGGCGCGGCCGAGAGCTCGTTCCGCCAGGTGCTGCGCTGGGACGCGGACGACGTCGAGGCGCGGATCTACCTCGGCACGATCCTCGCTGACACCAAGCGCGAGGCCGAGGCGGTGGAACACCTCGAGCGTGCGGTGGCGCTGGCGCCGGACAACTTCCTCCCGCACTACTCGCTCGGCGCGCTGCACGCGGCCGCTGGGCGCGGCGAGCAGGCGCGGGCGCACCTGCGCCAGGCGCTCGAGCGGGAGGAGCTGCCGCAGGCGTACTTCCTGCTCGGCATGGTGGAGCTCGACGGCGGCAGGGCGGGCGCCGCGGCCGCCGCCTTCGAGCGCGCCGTGGCGCTCGACGACGAGTTCGAGGACGCGATCTACTACCTCGGCCTGGCGTACCTCGAGCGGCGGTGGCGCCGCAAGGCGCTCGAGTGCTTCCGCCGGGTGCAGGAGATGGATCCGCAGCGGCTGCAGTACCAGGAGGCGGTGCGCCTGGTCGAGGGCGACACCGAGGGCGCGCCGCCGCTGCCTGCCGAGGCCGAGGCGCTCGTGCGCGAGGCATCGCAGGCGTCGGAGGCCGGGGAGGCGGAGCGCGCGATCGCGCAGCTGCAACGCGCCGCCCGCATCGCCGACCACCCCACGATCCTGGCCTCGCTCGCCCTCCTCGCGGCCGCGGCCGGACGGCCGCGTCAGGCGCTGGCGGCGGCGCACCGCCTCCTGCGCCTCGGCACCCGCGGAGCGCCGGTGTTGGCGGCGTGGACCGCGCTGCTCGAAACGATGCGTGCGGCGAAGCGGTTCGCGGTCGTCGAGCGTTTCGGCGGCCGCCTGTTCGCCGAGGGCCCCGGCCCGCTCGAGCGCGGCCTGGCGGCCTACGAGCTGGCGCTGAACGAGCTCGAGCGCGGCGGCGATCAGGCGCGGGCGCTGGAGTTCGCCCACGCCTCGCTCGAGCTGATCCCGCGCGAGCTGCGTGCCTACCCGCTCGCGGCGCTCGGCCGCATCCACACGGCGCGCGAGGAGTACTCCGACGCGGTGGACTTCCTCGAGCAGGCGGCGGCGACCTCCTCGGCGCCGGCGATCCTGACGCAGCTCGGCCTCGCCCTGCTCGAGATGGGGGACGACGAGCGGGCGCGCGAGGTGCTGCAGCGGGCGCGTCAGGGCACGGCCCGCGACCTCAAGACCGACGTTCTCACCCACCTCGCACGGGTGGGCTGGCTGGCCACGCGCGAGGCGCGCGGCCGGCGGAAGGGCTGATCATGCGCTGGAGCCGTTACTTCCTCTATACGCTGCGGGACAACCCCTCGGACGCGGAGGTCATCTCCCATCAGCTGCTCGCCCGCGCCGGGATGATCGACAAGCTCGCGGCGGGGATCTACACCTACCTCCCGCTCGGCTGGCGCTCGCTCGAGAAGTTGGCGCGAATCGTGCGCGAGGAGATGAACGCGGCCGGATCGGTCGAGCTCGCGATGCCGTGCGTGCAACCGGCCGAGCTGTGGCAGGAGTCGGGCCGCTGGCAGTTCTACGGCAAGGAGCTGCTCCGCATCAAGGACCGCCACGACCGCGATTTCTGCTTCGGCCCGACGCACGAGGAGGTGATCACCGACGCGGTCCGCCGGCGCGTCACCTCGTACCGCCAGCTGCCCGCCAACCTCTACCAGATCCAGACCAAGTTCCGCGACGAGATCCGCCCCCGTTTCGGCCTGATGCGCGGCCGCGAGTTCGTGATGAAGGACGCCTACTCCTTTGATGAGAGCGACGAGGCCGCCGGCAAATCCTATGACCGGATGTACGCGGCCTATCACCGCATCTTCCGCCGTTGCGGCCTGGAGTTCCGGGCGGTGGAGGCGGACACCGGCACCATCGGCGGTTCCTTCTCCCACGAGTTCATGGTGCTCGCCGCAACCGGCGAGGACACCCTGGTGATCTGCGAGCAGTGCCAGTATGCCGCCAACGTCGAAAAGGCCAGGGTGGTGCTGGCCGATGG
>DAIDOU010000298.1 GCA_027458945.1 Acidobacteriota bacterium | reverse complement strand
CGGCGTCGCCGGGCGCCGTGAGGAAGCCGTTCTCACCGTCGCGCACCACCTCGGGCACGCCGTCCACCGCCGTCGCCACCACCGGCACCCCCGCCGCCAGCGCCTCCACCACGACGCGCGGCAGGCCCTCGAACCGCGACGTGAGGGTGACCACCGCGGCGGCGTCGAGCAGCGCCGGGACGTCGCTCCGCCACCCCGGCAGGTGAAGGCGGCGCTCGAGGCCGGCGGCGCCGCGGAGCCGCTCGACCTCGCCGCGCAACCCGCCATCCCCGACCAGCACGAAATGCGCCGCGGGGAAGCGCGGCGCGAGCGCCGCCGCCAGCTCGACGAAGCGCTCCGGCGCCTTCTGCGGTTTGAAGCACGCGACCTGCAGCACGACCGGCGCGGCCACCGGGATCCCGAGCTCGCGCCGCACGGCGTCGCCGCCGCGGTGGTTGCGGAACGCCGCCAGGTCGATCCCAGAGCGGATCACCCGCGCCCGCTCCGCCGGGAAGAGCCCGAGCCTCACGCCTTGCTCGAGGTTGCGGCGCGACACCGCGACGAACGCCGTCGTCCGCCGCGCCACCAGCCGCTCGGCGGCCAGGAACGCGGCCCGCACCGGCGCCGGCTGGTGCGGGCCGAAGCCGAAGCCGTGGATCGAGTGGACGACGATCGGCACGCGCTCGCGGCTCGCCGCGAGCCGCCCCACGATGCCGGCCTTGGACGAATGGGTGTGCACGATCTGCGGCCGCACGCGACGGATCACGCGGCGCAGCTCGGCGATCGCCCGCACGTCGGCGAGCGGTCGCACCTCCCGCCGGAGCCGGCCCAGCTCGAAGAGCTGCACGCCGACGAGCGCGCGCGCCTCGGGGAGCAGCTCGCCCTCATCGGCGCACGCGAGCGCCACCTCGAACACCTCCCGGTCGAGCATCGCCACGGTGTCGAGCGTGTTGCGCTGTGCCCCGCCGGGCTCGAGCATCGTGATCGCGTGCAGGACGCGGATCCGGGTCATCGCGCCAGCCGCCGCGCGACCGCCGCGCCGTCCCAGAGGGCGTCCTCCATCGTGGAGTACTTCCACTCGGCCCAGCGCCCCGCCACGGTGACCCCGGCGGCGCGAAACGCGTCGCGCAGCGCTGCCACCGCCGCCGGACGCGCCGCGTCGAACACCACGTAGGCGGGGTCGATCCGCGCCTCCGCGACGGCGAGCACGTCGGAGCGGTCGCGCAGCAGGCCGAGCGTCTCGAGGCCGGAGAGGCACCGCTCGCGCAGGTCGGCCGCCGGGAACGTGCCAGCAGGGACGCTGACCTCGACCGAGAGCGTGTGACACCCCGGCGGCGCCACGCGGCCGTGGTTCGATGGGATGCCGACGCGGTAGAACGGGAAGCGCGCCTCGGGGACGTACAGCCAGTGCTCGCGGCGCGGCGCCGGCCCGCGCACGCCAAGGTTGAGGTTGACCACCGCCACGGCCCGCAACCTCGCGGTGGCCGCTCGCGCGGCCGCGGGCAGGTCCGCGGTCATCGCGGCGAGGTGCGTCAGCGGCGCGGTCGCGACCAGCGCGTCCCACCCCACGGCCTCGCCGGAGTCAAGCTCCACGGTGCGGGCGCCGAGGTGCACGGCGCGCACGCGGCAACCGAGGCGCACGGCGGGCCCGGCCGCGGCGAGCGCGTCGGCGACGAGGCGGATCCCGCCGGTGCGCGGGTAGAGGAACGTCGCGTTGTACCCCACCGCGCCGCGGTGCGCCCCGAACGCGCCGCCGATTACGTCGGCGAGCGAGGGCCGCGGCACGTAGCGGCCGACCCACTCGGTCGTCAGCTCGGCCGGGTCGGCGCAGAACAGCTTGCCGTTGTACGGGAGGAAGAAGTGCTCGGCCAAGCCGTCGCCGAAGCGGCCGCGCACCCAGGCCGCGAAGCCCGTGGGCTCCGGCTCGGCGGCCGGGCTTCGCATCGCCGCCTCGACGAAGCCGAGCACGCACGCCTGCCGGACCTCGCGCGGCAACCGGTAGGTGTTGATCTGGATCGGGTACGGCGTGACCGCGCCGGCGAGAGCGATGCCGGCCCGCCGCCGGTGGGCGCGCAGCGCGCCGTGCGCGCCGAGCTTGCGCAGCAGCGCGTGACTCTCGGCTCGCGCGAGGTGGAGGAGGTGGCCGGTGAGATCGAAGTCGAACCCGTCGCGG
>DAIDOU010000297.1 GCA_027458945.1 Acidobacteriota bacterium | reverse complement strand
ACTGCGCGAGCGGCTCGACGCCGCCGACCGGGAGATCGTCGAGCGGCTCAAGGCGCGTCTCGACGTGGTCGCGGAGGTGGCGCGGCTGAAGGCGGAGGGGCTGCCGTTCCTGCGCGATCACGCTCGCGAGGCCGAGGTGATCGCGCGGGCCGAGAGGCGGGCGCGCGAGCTGGGTCTCGACGCGACGCGGGTGCGCGAGGTGTTCCGCGAGCTGCTGGCCATGTCGGTGCGGGTGCAGGAGGAGACGCTGCTGCGGCGACACAGCACGGCGCTTTCGGAGCGCAACGCCCACCGCGTCGCCTACCAGGGCGGGCCCGACTCCTACAGCCACCTGGCGGCACAGAAGCTGTTCGCCCACCGCGCCGCGGAGATGGAGTTCGTCGGGCTGGCCACGTTCGCCGCCGCGCTGCGCGAGGCGGAGAGCGGTGCGGCCGGCTACGCCTTCCTGCCGATCGAGAACACGACGGCCGGCTCGATCAACGAGACGTACGACCTGCTCCGCCACACCGAGCTGTCGATCGTCGGCGAGGAGGTGTGGGACGTCCGCCACTGCCTGCTGGCTCCGGCGCCGTGCGCGCCGTCCTCGCTGCGCCGCGTTCTCTCGCACCCGCAGGCGCTCGCCCAGTGCGGGCGCTTCCTCGCTTCGCTGCCGGCCGCCGAGACGGTCGTGTTCGTGGATACCGCGGAGGCGGCCCGCCGCGTCCGCGAGGACGGCGACCCGGGCCAGGCCGCGATCGCGAGCGAGGAGGCCGGGCAGCGGTTCGGGTTGACCGTGATCGCCCGCGACATCGCCGACCAGCCCGAGAACTGGACGCGCTTCGTCCTGATCTCGGCGATCGAGGCGATCCCCGACCCGCGCGTGCCGGCCAAGACGTCGCTGGTACTGACCACGCCGCATCGCCAGGGCGCCCTCGCCCACTGCCTCGACGTGCTCGCCGACCGCGGCCTCAACCTCACCAAGCTGGAATCGCGCCCGGTCCCGCGGCGCCCGTGGGAGTACATGTTCTACCTCGACTTCGAAGGGTCGCTGGCGGGCGAAGCGGCGGCCGCCGCGGTCGCCGCGCTGCGCGGCTACTGCCCGTACCTCAAGGTGTTGGGCTCCTACCCGGCGCGCACCACCGAGCAGGGGCGCGTCGACGAGTTCGGTGGCGGCCCGACCGGGTGACGTGGACGGCTGCAACGGCGCCGGCCCCAGGCCGCCGGGAACAGCCGGCGTGGTTTGGCTGTTCTCTCAGCCGCACGGGAGGCTCATATGAAGAGATCATTGCTTGTTCTCGCTGCGTTCGTGGTGGCGGCGCCGGTGCTCGCCCAGGGGATGAACGCGGCCCCGGCGGCCGGTACGGTCGGGGCGCTGAGGACGTCGTTCGACGCGGTCGGGGGCTACATCGTCCGCAGCGCGGAGGAGATGCCGGCGGCCGACTTCGCGTTCAAGCCGACGCCCGAGGTGCGCAGCTTCGGCCAGATCCTCGGCCACGTCGCCGACGCCAACAACATGATCTGCGCCGCCGTCCTCGGCCAGGCCAACCCGGCGCCTGGGATCGAGAAGGGCAAGACGTCGAAGGCGGACCTGGTGGCGGCGCTCAAGGCGTCGTACACCTACTGCGGCCAGGCGTACGCGATGCCGGACGCCGAGGCCGGCCAGACGATCAAGCTCTTCGGCCACGAGCGCCCGCGCTTCAACGGCCTGCTCGCCAACCTGACGCACAACTGGGAGCACTACGGCAACCTCGTCACCTACCTGCGGCTCAAGGCGATGGTGCCGCCCTCCAGCCAGCCGAAGAAGTAGCCCGGCCCGCGCCTCGACAAGTTCTCGGCTCCGTCGCCCGCCGGCCTGAACCGCTACGCCCCGGGGAACGCCGCGGGATCGCCTACTCGAAGTACGGGTCGAGCGTGAAAGGGTGGCGGAAGTAGCCGTCCTTCCACTTCGGGTCGAGACGATCGAGGAAGAAGCCCTCGGCGCAACCGAACGGGTAGACGGCGATGCGCTTGGCCGTGGCCAGCTCCACGTGCTGCAGCGCCTCGAGGGTCTTGGCACGCATCTTCTGGCCGTAGGTCGCGAACGGCTTGGCGTCGGGAAGCGCCGCAAATGCAGCGGTCGGCTGGTACCCGGCGGCGGCCTCTGCGGCGACCACCTGCGTGTACTGCGCGATCCCCTCCTTCCAGATCTGGAAGCTCAGGTACGTGCGATCGTCGGGCGAGAGTCGCGCGAAGAACTGCTTGCGCTCCGCCTTGTACGCCGCGGCGAGCGCCGCGAACTTCGCCGCGTCCGGTTCGCGCAGCGCCGCGAGCAGCGTGTCGCGCAGGTGAGAGAACGCGACCCCGAGCGCCGCGTCGGCGTACGGCAACGGGTAGTTGAGCATCCACATCCCGCTGGTGTCGCCACGCGCGAGACCGAGAGCCGCGGTCGCCTTGAAGTAGCCGGGCTGCGCGTCCTGCAGCTGGTGGAAGTGCTCGTGCAGGGCGGCGAACAGCCACGGCGTGCTCGTCTTGGTGCCGGTGTTCGCAGGCTCGCCGATCACGATCACGGACGGAAGCCCGAACGCGGGGAACGCCGCCGCCAGCCCGGTCGGGAACTGCCGTGGGCGGGCCCAGAGGTCGTCGCCGACCTTGGTGAAGCCGGCCGGCGGCTCCGGAAAGTGTGTGAGGAACTCGGTCTCGTTCGTGACCAGCAGCAGCGGCGCCGGCGTCGCGCTCCAGTGCGGCCAGATGCGGTCCTGGATCGCGGCCGCCAGGCGGTAGAACTCGCGGATCCGCACCGCGTCGGCAGCCGGGAGCTGCGCGGTGCCCGCGGCCGGCTTCTCCGCCGCCAGCGGCGCCGCCATGAGCAGGATCACCATCGCGTTTCGCACGCACGTCATGGGCCGTTCGAGGGGGGAGGTCATGAGGGATGAGGATACACGGGACTCGTCTCAGGGCCTCGGGCCCGACAGAAATACCCGAAGCACGAGCGATCGATCGCCCACGTTCAGTTGGGCCTCAGCCGGCGATTGCCCGGCGGAAGCGTTGCACGGCGAGCGCTTCCCCTCCAACGGCGAGCGCCTACCCTCGAACCGGAGGCGCTTCGCCACGAACGGCACTCCGCTTCGCTTCGTGCCTTACTACCAACACACAGACCGGCTGGCACCGCAGTCGCTCATCACGAGCACAGGTGCGGTGCGGCGAGCCGATGCAGCAGGAAGAAACCGTGAGTCTCTCGACAGGGCCTCGGGTCCGGCGCAACCGGGCGAGGGGACCGTGGCGATCGCGTGCCCGTCAGGCAACGAAGGGCGCACCGGGCGCTTCGCGGCGGCGCTATCCTCCGGGCGTGATCACGGACGCGGTTCCGCGGGCGGCCGGCCGGCGCCGGCAGTACGAGGCGAGCGACGCGCAGCACACGCTGGCGCTGCCGCCCGCCCGGCCGCTGCAGCAGGCCGCCGAACGGCTGCGCGCGGCGATGGAGGGAGCGAAGGCGGTGGAGGTGCACCGGGCCGGGCAGGAGTTGCTCGACGGCCTGGCGGCGTTCTACGGCGTGCCCGCGCCCCGGCTCCGGGTCCTCGGCGTGCGGCCGCACGCCGTCCGCGAGGGCCACCTCACGTACGAGCTGTTCGGCGACTACACGTTCGCGGGCAGCGTGATCCGCGCGTGGATGCGCACCGCGATCCTCGGCAAGGTCACGACCTACCGCGGGATGCTCAGCACGGTGCTGCACGAGTTCGCCCACCACCTCGACGTCAAGCTGTTCGACTGGCCCGACACGCCCCACACGCGCG
>DAIDOU010000296.1 GCA_027458945.1 Acidobacteriota bacterium | reverse complement strand
CGCGTCAGCGCAGGAACAGCGTGTAGGTCAGCACCAGCAGGACGAAGCCGGTGAACGCCGTGTACTTCGCGTTGCGTTCCACCACGGCGAACAGCACCATCGACGCGAGGACGCGGATGTACGGCGTCAGCAGCAGCACCGCGATCCCCAGGCTGACGAAGAGGCGGGGCCGAAACGCCCGTTCGGCCGTCAGGCGCAGGTCCTGGACGACGAACTGGAAGAGGTTCACCCCCCGGATCGAGTACTCGATCGCGAAGTGGCCGGTGGTCAGCCAGCGCCAACCCAGGCCGACGGTGAGCAGCGCGATCGAAAGCACCACCCCCACCTGGAGGATGTAGCCCACCACGGTCTCCATGGGGTGGTGCTCGGCGAGGAGGTCCGCCTCCGTCCGCGCCGGGGCAGGGACGTTGGGGCCGCGGCCGTTGCTCGGCGTCGGTTCCGTCATGGGTGCACCTGAAGCCCTCGGACCAGCATCTCCACCCCCAGGATCAGGAGGATGACGAGGAAGAAGCGCCGCACCGCCATGTTGGTCAGGCGTACCAGCAGCTTCGTTCCCAGGTACGCGCCAATGCCGACGCCGATGATCACGGGCGCGGCGAGGCCGGGGTCGATCAGCCCGGCGGCGAGGTAGACGCTGGTCCCCGCGAGCGCCGTGACGCCGATGATCAGGTTGCTGGTCGTGGTCGAGACCTTGGGCGGCAGCCCCATCACCAGGTCGTGGATCAGCACCTTGAGCGCCCCCGCGCCGATCCCGAGCAGGCCGGCGATCAGCCCCGCCCCGAACATCAGCGGGCCGCCGGCCCAGGCCCGCGCGCCCTCGTAGTCGATGACCTGCCCCTGCGCCTTGTCGTAGTAGCTCCCCCGCAGGTCGAGCCAGCGCGAGAAGCGGTCGACGTTGGCCACCGGCGTCCAGTGCTCGTGGCGCTGCAGGAAGAGCGCCAGCCACGTGCCCAGGAGGACCACCCCGAAGAGCAGGAACAGCGGCCGGCGCGAGGAGACGACGGTGATTGCGGCGCCGGTGAGCGCACCGAGGATCGTGAACATCTCGAGGAACATCCCTACCTTGAGGTTGGTGATGTGATCCTTCACGTAGGCGGACGCCGACCCGCTCGAAGTGGCGATCACCGAGATGATCGACACCGCGATCGCGTGCTTGATGTCCATGCCAACCAGCGTCAGCGCCGGGATCAGCACGACGCCGCCGCCCATGCCGGACATGGCGCCGACGAAGCCGGCCGCGACCGAGATCACAAGAAGCACGGGAAACGACATCACGACGGGATACCCCCCTCTGGCGACGTGCGGAAGCGCGCCTCCCGCGGCTGCGGGAACGCTCTCACCTGCGGACAACTCCCCCCGCGGCGGATTATATGCCCGTCACCGCCCGAAGCGGCGCGCCGGCCCCGCAGGCGCGCTCGCGGCCGGGCCGCGACGCGCGGCCGGAGACACGACCCAATTGAGATCATCGTTGCGATGATATCACTCGCCGCGCGACGCCCGCCTCACAGCTCGCCGTGCTCGGTGCGGGCGATGATCTCCTCCTGCAGCGCCTCGCCGAGGTCGCAGAAGTAGTCGGAGTAGCCGGCGACGCGCACGATCAGGCCGCGGTGCGCCTCGGGGTCGGCCTGGGCGCGGCGCAGCGTGTCGGCGGCGACGACGTTGAACTGCACGTGGTGCCCGTCGGCGCGGAAGTAGCTGCGCACCAACTGCGCCAGGCGGGCGATCCCGTCGGCACCGGCGAGCACCTCCGGCGTGAACTTCATGTTGAGCAGGGTGCCGCCGGTCTTGACGTGGTCCATCTTGGCGGCCGAGCGGAACACCGCGGTCGGCCCGCGCCGGTCCGCGCCCTGCACCGGCGAGATCCCCTCCGAGAGCGGCACCCCCGCCCGGCGCCCGTCCGGGGTGGCGCCGCACACCGAGCCGAAGTAGACGTGGCAGGTGGTCGGCAGCATCTCGAGGCGGTAGTGGCCGCCGCGCGCCGTCGGGCGCCCGTCGATGCAGGCGAACGCCGCCGCGAACGTGCGCACCATCAGGTCGTCGGCCGCGTCGTCGTCGTTGCCGTACTTCGGCATCGTGTTGACCAGGCGGGCGCGCAGCGGTTCATTGCCGGCGAAGTCGGCGTCGAGCGCCGCGACGAACTCGGCGAGCGGCACGGCGCGCTCCTCGAACGCCAGCCGCCGTACGGCGGCGAGCGAGTCGGTCACGGTGCCGATCCCGACCGCCTGGATGAACGTGTTGTTGTAGCGGGCGCCGCCGGCGTTGTAGTCGAGGCCGTTCGCGATGCAGTCGTCGGTGAGCACCGAGAGGAACGGCGCCGGCATCTCGGTCGCGTACAGCCGCTCGATCGCCTGGTTGCCGCGCACCTTGACGTCCACGAGGTGGCGCAGCTGGGCGTCGAAGGCGGCGAACACGTCGTCGAACGTCGCCATCGCCGCCGCGCGACCGGTCGCCGGCCCGAGGCGCACGCCGGTGCGCGGGTCGACGCCGTCGTGCAGCGCCAGCTCGAGGACCTTGGCGAGGTTGAAGTAGCCCGTGAGGATGTACGCCTCCTTGCCGAAGGCGCCGACCTCGACGCAGCCGGAGCAGCCGCCGGCGCGCGCGTCCTCGAGCGTCTTCCCCTGCCGCAGCTGCTCCTCGACCACCGCGTCGGCGTTGAACAGCGAGGGGAAGCCGTACCCCTTGCGGAT
>DAIDOU010000295.1 GCA_027458945.1 Acidobacteriota bacterium | reverse complement strand
CCGGTGTTGCGGAAGATCAGCGCCTTGGGGTGGTCGTAGACCGAGAACGACTCGTCGGCGAGCTCGTCCGGCAGCTCGATCCCGAACAGGGAGGGGCGAGAGGCCACGTCCTTCACCAGCGTGTAGCCGAGGTCGTCGGCGAACAGCTCGCGGAAGAAGTTGTCGGTCAAGGGGTACTTCGCGGGCGCGCGGGTGACGGCGCCGTAGAGTCGCTTCGTCTGCAGCACCAGCCAGTCGGAAGCGGCGAGATCGCCCGCCAAGCGGTGGACCTTGGCCGCGGTGTCGGGCTCGTAGAACGGGAACGCCGTGACCTTGTAGCGGTCGGCCGGCCGGCCCGGCAGCGAGAACGGGAACCCCTCGTCCCAGTCCTGGATCAGCACGCGCGCCCCCGGCGCCGCGTGCGCGTCGAACCACTCCGTCGCGGTCACCGCCGCGTGCGGGCGCGTGTAGATCGCCAGGAACGCGAGCAGGTACAGCCCGGTGCCGGCGACGACGACGCCCCTGACCCAGCGGCCGGCGGCGCCGCGCTCGGCCCAGCGTTGCAGCCAGACCGCGCCCCAGAGCACGACGAGCGGGTAGATCGGCAGCAGGTAGCGGACGAACTTGACGTCGAACGAGCAGGTGACCGCGAAGAACGGCAGCACCCAGGCGAGGAGCACCCACTCGGCCCCCGAGAGCGAACGCCAGCGGCGCAGGCGCGCGGCCGTGCCGAGAAGGGCGGCGATGCCGAGCAGCGGCCCCATCCCCCACACCACCATCTCGCGCACGTCGTAGATCACCTTGGGCACGCCGATGTACTGCGTCGTGTACGGCACCAGGCCGGCGTGGCGCACCATCCGGCTCTGCTCGAGGATGTCGTGCAGCCAGCCGTGGGCGTCGAGGATCGCGTACGGTTCGCCGATGAAGAACCCCGCCGCGGCGCAGGCACACCCCAGCGCCAGACCGGCGGCGGCGCGCCGGAGCGTGCGCTCGGCGCGCGCCCGGAACGCCGCCGCGACCGCGAGCGGCAGCAGGAGCGGGAGCGCGCTGAACTTGGTGGCGACGGCCAGACCGACCACGGCGCCGGCGGCCGCGTACGCCGCCGGCCGGCCGTACTCCACGACCTCGACCATGAGCGCCAGCGCGAGCAGGACGAGGAACGTGAGCGGCACGTCGGTGGTGGCGAAGTGCGAGTTCTGGACGTGCAGCACGGTGGCGGCGAGCAGTGCCCCGGCGAGCAGGCCGGTGCGCGTTCCGTACAGGCGGCGCCCGAGGACGAAGAGCAGCAGCACCGTGGCGGTTCCCCACAGCGCCGAGAGCGCGCGGCCGGTGAGCACGGCGCCGTCGTAGGTGGAGAACCAGCGGTCGAAGTTCGCCAGGCCGGCCGTGACCAGCTTCGTCACGTAGAACGGGAACGAGCCGTAGGCGAAGAAGTGGGGGTTGAGCTGCAGCGGGCGCAGCGAGAGCTGGGTCACCGCCTCGGCGATGCGCCGCTCGTCGGGATGGTAGAAGTGGGACTGGTCGAAGTTGAGGCCGACCAGGCGGACGGCGAGCGCGAAGACGACGAGGGCGAGAACGAGGCTGCGGTTGCGGGTCAGCGCCGCGCGCATCGGCCGCTCGTCACCTTTCCGGGCCGGCTCAGCTCGCCCCGCCGGCCGGTCCGCGGCCGGCCAGGAACTCGCGCTGGTCGGCGAGGTAGCGGGCGAACAGCGCACCCCACGGCGAGGCGCGCAGGAAGCGCCGCACTTCGCGGCGGCCGAACACCGGGTACCAGAGGAAGTCGTGGTAGAGGTACGAGCCGGCGACGAACGCGTACACCAGCGGCGTGTGGAAGAAGAGCCGTTGCAGCCGCTTGAGCGGTCCGAACCAGAGCACGTCACCGACGCGGCTCGCCATGTTGTCGCCGACCGAGAAGTTCCAGCTCTCGCGGCCGGCGTCGGCGTCGCCGACCAGCTCGATGTCGCGCGGGTCGGCGACCCCGAGCCCGCGCTCGTGCGCAAGGGCCAGGTAGCGGATCGAAAGCGGGTCGAACCCCATCATCTTCGCCGCCACCGCGTCGATGGCGACCTGGTCGGCGGCGGCCAGCAGCACGTCCTTGCGCACCGGGACCATCGTGCGCGGCCCCGGCCCGCTGCCGACCGTGGTCCCGTCCATCACGGCGAAGAGGCCGGGGTGGATCTCCTTCTGGATCGTGAGCAGGTCGACCAGCGTCTCGTGGATCCAGGTGTGGGTGTAGTGCCGGCGCGTCGCCAGCAGGCCGCCGAACGCGTTCTTCATCGCGCCGGTCGTCGTCGTGTAGATGTGGCACTTGACGGTCGGCAGGTGCACGATGTTCTTCCCGATGAAGAACTC
>DAIDOU010000294.1 GCA_027458945.1 Acidobacteriota bacterium | reverse complement strand
GCAGCTCTCCCCGGACCTGGTGACGCTCGACGTCGAGATGCCCGGGATGAGCGGCCTCGAGACGCTGGCCGAGATCCGCACGTACTATCCCGACCTGCCCGTCATCATGCTGAGCGCGCACACGGAGCAGGGCGCGGCGGTGACGCTCGAGGCGCTCGCGCTCGGGGCGAGCGATTACCTGCCAAAGCCGACGGGCCTGGCGAGTCCGGAGGAGGCCAGGGAGTACCTGAGGACGCAGCTTGTCCCGAAGGTCAAGGCGCTGTGCGCCAGCAAGGTCGGGCACGCGGTCTCGGCGCTCGTCGCACAGCCGGGCCGCGTCGGGTTCAGGGCCGCCGCCCGGCCGCGACCGGAGCGGATCGACGTGGTCGGGATCGGGGTCTCGACCGGCGGCCCGAACGCCCTCGCGGCGGTTCTCTCGGGGATCGCCCGCGACCTTCCGGCCCCGGTCCTCGTGGTCCAGCACATGCCACCCGTGTTCACCCGCCTGCTCGCCGAGAGGCTCGCGGACAGCACCGCCTTGCGCGTCCGCGAGGCGGTCCCCGGCGGCGCGCTCGAACCGGGCGCCGTGTGGCTGGCGCGGGGCGACTACCACCTCGTGGTCGAGAAAGACGGCCGGAAGCTGGAGCTCGGCCTCAACCAGCGCCCGCGCGAGAACTCCTGCCGGCCGTCGGTGGACGTGCTGTTCAGCTCGCTGGCCCAGGTGTTCGGCGCGCGCACGCTCGCGGTCGTCCTCACCGGGATGGGGCGCGACGGCCTGCGCGGTTGCCAGGAGATCCACGACGCCGGCGGCCAGGTCGTCGTGCAGGACGAAGCCACCAGCGTCGTCTGGGGGATGCCCGGGTTCGTCGCCAACGCCGGCCTTGCGCAAGCGGTGCTGCCGCTCTCCGAGGTCGCCGGCGAGATCGAGCGCCGCGTCTGGACGCGGCGGAGCCGGGCGATGTCGGCCGTCGCCGCCCCCGGTGGGGAGGGTGTTTCGAATGGGTGAACTATGCCCTTAGCGGCCCACGAGTTCGATTTCGTTCGCGAGGTCGTGCGCGAGCACGTCGGGATCCAGCTCGACAGCTGGAAGACCAACCTCGTCGAGACGCGCCTGGCGGCGATCGCCCGGGACGAGCGCCTCGCCAGCGTCGACGACCTGATGAGGAACCTGCGAACCAGGGCGCGGGGACCGCTGGCCACCAGGGTCGTCGAGGCGCTGCTGACCACCGAGACGTCGTTCTTCCGCGACATGCACCCGTTCGAGGCGATGCGGCAGTTCATCCTCCCCGAGCTCGTCATGCAGCGGCAGGCGCAGCGGCGGTTGACGATCTGGTCGGCCGGCTGCGCCTCGGGCCAGGAGATCTACAGCGTCGCGATGCTGATCCGGGAGCACTTCCCGTCGCTCCTCGACTGGTCGCTGCAAATGGTGGGGACCGACATCTCCTCGGTGATGCTGGCGAAGGCGATGAAAGGACGGTACACGGAGCTCGAGATCAACCGCGGCTTGCCGGCCGCGGCCCTGATCAAGAACTTCGAGCAGCACGGCCTCGAGTGGCAGATCAAGCTCGAGCTGCGGGCGATGGTCGAGTTCTCGCAGATGAACCTCGCCGGAAGCTGGCGCGCCCTGCCGAAAATGGATATCATCTTTCTGCGCAACGTCCTCGTCTACTTCGACGTGGAGAAGAAGCGAGAGATCTTGGCCAAGGTGAGGCGTCAGCTCAACCCGGACGGCTTCCTGTTCCTGGGCGGTGCCGAGTCGACGATCAACCTGGATGACGATTTCCAGCCGACCTATTTTGGGCCGGCGGTCGTGTACAGACTGCGCGCGCGCGTCGGAGAAGCGGCATGAACGAGATTGAAGAAGCCATCGTCAACATCACCCAGAACATCTGGGAGTCGATCCTCGGCCTCCAGCTCGACCGCGCCCGCGACGTCGCCCAGCTCTCCCAGGCGAGCCGCGAGAAGAGCCTCACCGGTTGCGTCCAGCTCGCGGGGGCGTGGGAGGGCTGCGTGTTCCTGTACTGCACCTCCGCGCTCGCCGGCGAGGTGGCCGCCACGATGTTCGGGACCAACGCCGAGGGGCTGCGCAACGGGGACATCGAGGACGCCCTCGGTGAGCTGACCAACATGGTGGCCGGCAACCTCAAGATCGTGCTGCCGCGCCCGTGCCAGCTGTCGCTCCCCGCGGTCGTCGAGGGGATCGACTACCGGGTCATCGTGCCCGGGACCAAGATCGCCGGGCAGGTTCTCTTCGAGTCGAACGCGCAGCCGTTCCTGGTCACGGTGCTCGAGGGCGGCGTGATGGGGCCGAAACGGGCCGCCGGGCCGCAGTCGGGGACGGACGCGAAGGGCGCCTGACGCATGGGCTTCATGGGCCGGCTCGGCGACATGCCGTTCGAGGACATCGTCCAGATGCTCTCGATGTCGCAGCGGACCGGCCGGTTGACGCTGACGCACGCCGTGTCCAAGGCGGTGGTGCTCTTCCGTCGGGGCGAGATCGTCGGGGCCTCCTGCGACGTGGTCGGAGAGTCCCTGGGCCAGGCGCTCCTGGCGCGGCACGCCGTCACCGAGTCGACGCTGGCCCTCGCGCTCGAGGTGCAGCAGCGCACCGCGCCGGGGAGCCTGCTCGGGGC
>DAIDOU010000293.1 GCA_027458945.1 Acidobacteriota bacterium | reverse complement strand
CGACGCGGTTCATCCCCGCCTTGCCCGGTCCGTGCAGCGTGTTGACCACCTCGCCGGCGGCGTCGGCGATCATGATCGTGACCGGCTCCTTGGCCGCCGCCCCGTTCGCAGTGGCCGCCGCCTCGTGCTCCCCCTTCGCCTTGGCCGCAGCGTCCGGCTTGATCTCCTGCTTCAGCCAGTAGGTGACCACGGCGCCGTCGGGCGGGTTGGGGCCGTCGTAGCGGCTGGCGCGGTTGTTCTCGCTGTTGCGCCACACCTGGAAGAACGCCGCCGGTTGCGGCGGGAAGAGGTGCAGCTCGGTGCCCTCGACCGCGGGGGTGAGCCGCTCGAGCGGGGTGATGTCGTCGAGCACGAACATGCCGCGACCGTGCGTGGCCACGACCAGGTCGTGGCGCCGCTTCTGGAACGTGAGGTCGAACACCGGCACCGGCGGGAAGTTGCTGGCGAGCGGCCGCCACGAGGCGCCGCTGTCGTTCGAGATGAACAGGCCGCGTGCGCTGCCGGCCACGAGCAGGCCCTTCACGTTCGGATCCTCGCGCACGACGAACACCGGCGCGTCGGCGGGGAGGCCGGACGAGATCGCCTTCCATGTGCGGCCGTAGTCGTCGGTGCGGAACACGTGCGGCCGGTTGTCGTCGAGCATGTGCCGGTCCACGGACGCGAAGCACACCGCCGCGTCGAACGGCGACGGGGCGATCTGGTAGATGCGGCCCCACGGCGCCACGCCGGCGATGTTGCGGCCGACCTCCGACCAGTTCGCGCCGCCGTCACGGGTGAGCTGGATCAGACCATCGTCGGTCCCCACCCAGATCACCTTCGAGTCGACGCTGGAGAGGCCGATCGAGAGGATCGTGTCGTAGTTCTCGGCGCCGGAGATGTCGAGGTTCACCGGGCCGCCCGAGAGCTGCTGCTTGCTCTTGTCGTTGCGGGTGAGGTCCGGGCTGATCGCCTGCCACGTCGTGCCGCCGTCCGTCGTCTTGAAGAGGACGTTGGCGCCGAGGTAGACCTCGTTCGCGTCGGTCGCCGACACCGCGAGCGGCGACGTCCAGTTGTAGCGGTACTTCATCTCCGCCTGCGGCTTCGATGGGCTGAACCCGTCCGCGACGGTGGGCCGGACGCTGCGCCCGAGGCCGGTCTTCAGGTCGAGCCGCGTCACCCAGCCGCCCTGCATGTCGGCGTACACGATGTTGGGGTCGCTCGGAGCCGGGACCGCGTACTCGCCGTCGCCGCCGGCCAGGGTGAACCAACCGGTGCCGTCCATGACGCGGCCGTGCGGGTTGCGCGACGGCCCCATCCAGGCGTTGTTGTCCTGCAGGCCGCCGGCGATGTTGTAGGGGACCTTGTCGTCCACCGCGACCTGGTAGAACTGCTCGATCGGCAGGTTGTCGAGGAAGCGCCACGTCGTGCCGCCGTCGTGCGAGCTCCACACGCCGCCGTCGTTGCCGTTCACCATCACGTTCGGGTGCTGCGGGTCGATCCACAGCGCGTGGTGGTCGACGTGGACCCCCTTGGCGATGACGTGCGCGGTCTTGCCGCCGTCGTCCGACTCCACCAGCTCCATCGAGCAGAAGAACAGCTTGCGCTCGTCGTCGGGGGCGACGACGAAGTGGGAGAAGTAGAACGGCCGCACGTCGAGGAGGTGGTTGTCGCTGACCGGCCGCCAGTGCGAGCCGAGGTCTTCGGAGTCCCACAGCATCCCCTTCTTCGCCTCGACCAGCGCCCAGACGTGCTCGGGGTGGGTCGGTGCCGCGGCGAGCGCGATGCGCCCGTACGGCTTCTCCGGCAGCCCCTCGTGCAGCTCCGTCCACGTCGCGCCGCCATCGGTGGAGCGGTAGATCCCGCTCCCCGGCCCGCCGTCCTCCAGGCTCCAGGGGTAGCGCACCACCTGCCACATCGCCGCGAGCAGCACCTGCGGGTTCCCCGGCTCCATGATCAGGTCGGCGCACCCGGTCGTGTCGTTGACGTAGAGGACCTTCTCCCAGGTGACGCCGCCGTCGTTGGTGCGGAACACCCCACGCTCAGGGTTCGGGCCCCAGGCGTGCCCGACCACCGCCGCGAACGCCCGTTGCGGGTCGCTCGGGTCGACGACGATACGGGCGATCTGGCCGGCGTCCGCCAGGCCGGCGAAGCGCCACGTCGCGCCGGCGTCGGGCGAGACGTAGACGCCGCGCCCGGTCATGACGTCGTTGCGGATGTTGGCCTCACCGGTTCC
>DAIDOU010000292.1 GCA_027458945.1 Acidobacteriota bacterium | reverse complement strand
GACGGGCGTGCAGGCCGCGCCGCGCCACCGCGCCCACCGCCTCATCGAGGAGCTGATGATCGCGGCGAACGAGTGCGTCGCCCGCATGCTGGTGTGGGGGCGACAGCCGGGGCTCTTCCGGGTGCACGAGCGCCCGTCGGCGGGAAAGCTCGCGGAGCTGCAAGCTGTGTTGGCCGAGTTCGATTTGGCGCTCAGGGGCGACCTCGACGAGCTGCCGCCGCGGGAGCTGCAGCGCGTCCTGGACCTGATCGCGGGCAAACCGGAGGAGCGCTTCCTGCAGACGCTGGTCCTGCGCTCGCTGGCCCGGGCGGCGTACGCGCCGGCGTGCAAGGGCCACTACGCGCTCGCCACCGAGTTCTACCTGCACTTCACGTCGCCGATCCGCCGCTACCCGGACCTCGTGGTGCACCGCTTCCTCGGGTGGTTGCTGTCGCAGGGGATGCTGCAGGGGGCGGAGCGAGCGCTCGCCGAGGCGGAGCTCGAGGACCTGGCGCAGCACTGCTCGCTCACCGAGCGGCGCGCCGACGAGGCCGAGCGCGAGGTGGTGAAGTGGAAGCAGCTCGAGTTCATGCGCTCCCGCGTCGGCGAGGAGTTCTCCGGGCACGTGACCGGCGTCGTGGCGTTCGGCCTGTTCGTCCAGCTCGAGGAGGCGTACGTCGAAGGTCTCGTCCACGTCAGCGACCTCAAGGACGACTTCTACCGTTACGACGAGGTCGGGCACCGGCTGGTGGGCCAGCGTCGGGGCCGGACGCTGCGCCTGGGCGACCCGCTGCGCGTGCGGGTCAAGGGGATCAACGAGGAGTTCATGGAGGTGAACCTCGAGCCGGTCCTGCCCCCCGCCCGCGGCGAACGGGAACCAAAGTCCGAGCGGCGCCCGGCGCTCGCGAAGACGCTGCAGCCGCAACGGCGCGGGGCCCGTACCGGGCGGCGGCCCCGTCGCTCTAACTGAGCGTGGCCGAGGGCAAGACGTAGCGTTCCAGGGCGCCGCCTGGCGCGGTGCTCATCCACGCCGACTCGGCCACGCAGCGGGCGCCCGCGTCGAGGAGGTGCTCGACGCCGGTCTCGAACGTGGCCGGGACGAACAGGTGAACCTCGGCGACGTCGCCGGTGGCCGCGAACTGCAGCGCCCACCCGAGGCCGGCGAGCGCCGCCTCGCCCGTCGCCGCCGCCACCGGCCCGCACTGCCCGGGCCCGCCGTACGCGTAGGCCGCGACACGCTGGCCGTCGCGCACCTTCGCCAGGCGCAACCGCCGCTCGGCCATCCAGTGCTCGTGGTCCATCGGCCGGGACACCCCTCGGGCCAGGCGGTCGAGCCGCTCGAGGTCGGCGGAGCCGACGCGCCTCTTGATCGCGTCGTCGCCGAGCTCCGAGCCGGGGAGCAGTTTGGCGAGCTCGCGGCCCGCAGCGCGCGCCGCGTCGGCCGCGAGGGCCAGGCGGTAGACGGAGAACCGGGCGCGCAGGCCGAAGCGGAAGAGGAGTCCCTGCCAGGCGGCCCCGCCGTGAACGACCGCCGCGCTCTCGGCGGCGCCGGAGCGCTCGCCGTACGCGAGCGCGCGGCGGATCAGCTGCTCGGCGGCCTCGCCGCCGAGGTGCTCGGGGAGCAGCCACGGCTGTGCCAGGTTGAGCTGTCGCGCCCGCACGTAACCGGGCGCGAACCCCACGACCTCGTCACCGACGCTGACCGTGAGGAAGCCGTCGCCGTCGTGGAGGGCGAGGTGCTTGAGGTCGAGGGCGAGGTCGCTCGGTGCCTGGCCGCGGGCGATGACCGGGGCGGTGTCCTCCCAGCCGGGGAGCGCCGCGCGCAGCTGCTCGGCCATCGCCACCAGCGGTTCGAGGCCGACCCGCGAGACCGGCTGCACCTTCACCTTCCCAGTCATCTCAACCCCTTCTGCCGGCGGCCACGGACGTGGCCGGCACACGGCACGCCGAGGCCCGGATTGTAGCAGCGGGTGCGGGGTGCAATCTGAACGGTGGTTCATTGTGGCATAATGCGAGCCGGGATAAGGGGGAACACGATGCCTTTCCACGCAACGGCGGGAACGTTTCTCGGTGTAGCCGACACGCTGTGGTTCGTGTTGCTCACGGTGGCGGCCGTGGCCGGCGTCGTCTGGTCGCTCTCGCGCCGGTACTCCCTGATGATGGCGGGGAGGGGCGGCGTGGTGCTCGACCGCTGGGGGGAGAGGATCCGCGGCGTCCTCGTGTACTTCCTCGGCCAGCGGCGGATGTTCCTCGAGCCGCTGCCCGGGGTCATGCACGCCCTCATCTTCTGGGGGTTCCTCGTCTTCTCCGTGCGCTCGCTCTCGATGGTGATCGAGGGGCTGACCGGAGGCTGGGAGCTGCCGTTCCTGCACACCGGACTCGGGCACGCCTACCTCCTCACCAAGGACTCGTTCGCGGTGTTGGTGCTCGTGGGCGTGGCGATCGCGACGTGGCGGCGGCTCGTCACCCGGCCGGCGCGGCTGGAGTACAGCCCCGACGCGTGGGTCATCCTGGGGCTGATCGCGGCGTTGATGGTCACCGACCTGCTCGCGGACGGCGCCAGGATCGCCGCCGGGGTGCACGGCCCGTGGGCTTGGACGCCGGCGTCGGCGGCGGTGGGCGCGTGGCTGGCGGGGACATCGCAGGCGGCTTTGCACACCGTGTACACCACCGCCTGGTGGCTGCACCTGTTCGCGCTCTACGCGTTCGCCAACTACCTCCCGTTCTCGAAGCACTTCCACGTCTACACCTCGCTGCCGAACGTGCTGCTGCGGCCTCTGGACGAGCCCGGTCGTCTCGGCAAGATGGACCTCGAGAACATCGAGGAGGGGACCGCGTTGGGGGCCGCCAAGGTCACGGACCTGACCTGGAAGCAGCTGCTCGACCTGTACACCTGCACCGAATGCGGCCGCTGCACCGTGGTGTGCCCGACCACGATCACCAAGAAGCCGCTCATCCCCCGCGACCTGACGATCACGCTGCGCGACCACCTCAAGGGGTCGGCGCGGGAGATCATCGGCGACCCCGGCCACGCGCCGGGGACGCCGAGCCGGGAGCTGGCGGGCGACGTGCTCGACCCCGAGGTCGTGTGGGCGTGCACGACGTGCCGCTGGTGCGAGGAAGCGTGCCCGCTGTTCATCTCCTACGTCGACAAGATCGTCGAGATGCGCCGCCACCTCGTGCTCGAGAAGGCGGAGTTCCCGCCCGAGGCGGAGCCGGCGTTCCGCGGCATGGAGGTCAACGGCAACCCGTGGCAGCTGGCGCCCGAGACGCGCGGCGACTGGGCGAAGGGGCTCGAGGTGCCGCTGGCGGCCGGCGGCGACTTCGAGGTCCTTTTCTGGGTGGGCTGCGCGGGCTCGTACGACGACGCCGGCAAGCGCACGTCGCAGGCGCTGGTCAAGTTGCTGCGCGCCGCCGGCGTGAAGTTCGCGATCCTCGGGCCCGAGGAGCGCTGCACCGGCGACGCCGCGCGCCGTCTGGGCAACGAGTACCTGTTCCAGACCCTGGCGGCCGCTAACGTCGAGACGCTGAACGGGCACGGCGTGAAGCGGATCGTCACCAACTGCCCGCACTGCTTCAACACGCTGGCGCACGAGTACCCCGACTTCGGCGGGCACTACGAGGTCACGCACGGCACGCAGTTGGTCGCCGAGCTGGTGGCGGCCGGACGGCTGCAGCTGACCTCCGAGGTGCGCCGGGAGTTGACGTTCCACGACCCCTGCTACCTCGGCCGCACCAACCACGAGTTCGCGGCGCCGCGCGCGATCCTGGACGCGATCCCCGGGCTGACGCTGAAGGAGGCGCCGCTGTCGCACGAGAAGGCGATGTGCTGCGGCGCCGGCGGCGGTCGGATGTGGCTCGAGGAGAAGCTGGGAACGCGCATCAACCAGACCCGGATGCAGCAGCTGCAGCAGTCCGGTGTGACCGACGTCGCGGTGGCGTGCCCGTTCTGCGCCGTGATGGTCGGCAACGCGCAACAGGAGCTCGGCATGGAGAGCGCCCAGACGGTGGACGTGATCACGCTCGCCGCGCAGGCGCTCGCCCGCGATGACCCACGGCCGAACGCCGGGAGCTGACGCTCGCGTGCGGGAAGGCGGGGGGCGCTCGTGCGATCGGTGCGCGAGGAGCGGGGACGGACGGCGCGGCGGGGTGAGAGGCTCGCGGCACTCCTGCTGCGCGCCAAGGGGTACCGGATCGAGGCCCGCAACTGGCGTTGCCCGCTCGGCGAGATCGACATCGTCGCCTGGCACCGCGGCACACTGGTGTTCGTCGAGGTCAAGGCGCGCACCGGCGGGAGCGCGGGGTCCCCGGAGGAGGCGGTCACGCGCGAGAAGCAGCGCCGCCTGGTCCGGCTCGCGCAGGCGTACATCGGCCGCCGCGCCGATCCGCCGCCGTGCCGGTTCGACGTGGTGGCGGTCTCGGGTCGTGGCTGGCTCCCCGCGCTCCGGCACCTGCGCGGCGCGTTTCGCGCCGACGGGCTGGGATAGCGAAGGGGCCCGCGCGCGCGGGCCCCTCCCAGTGACGGTTGCGTCGGCCGGCTACGGCCGCTCGAGCAGGTAGGCGAACCCCATCCCGCCGCCAATGCACATCGTGACGATGCCGCGCTTGGCGTTGCGGCGCTTCATCTCGCCGAGGATCTTGCAGGTCAGCACCGCGCCGGTCGCGCCGAGCGGGTGACCGGTCGCGATCGCGCCGCCGTTGACGTTGGTCTTCTCGGGGTCGAGACCGAGCTCGCGGGTGCAGTAGACCGACTGGCTGGCGAACGCCTCGTTGATCTCGATGAGGTCGATGTCGGCCAGGGTGAGGCCGGTCTTGGCGAGGAGCTTCGGCACCGCCTTGGCCGGGCCGATCCCCATGACGTCGGGCGGGACGCCCGCGACGGCCCAGCTCTGCACGAACGCCACCGGCTCGAGGCCGAGCTCGGCCGCCTTGGTGTCGGACATGATCACGACGGCGCCGGCGCCGTCGTTGATCTGGGAGGAGTTGCCGGCGGTGACGGTGCCGCGCGGGTCGAACGCCGGCTTGAGCTTGGCGAGCGCCGCGAGGGAGGTGTCGGCGCGCGGCCCCTCGTCGGTGTCGAACTCGAACTCGCGCCAGGCGCCGTTGTCCATGGTGCGCACGTGCAGGGGGACGATCTCGTCCTTGAACTTCCCGGCGGCGATCGCCGCCGCGGCGCGCTGGTGGGAGCGCAGGGCGAACGCGTCCTGCTCCTCGCGGCCGATCCCGAACTGCCGCGCCACGACCTCGGCGGTGGTGCCCATCGAGGCGTAGGCGTTCGGGGTCGCGTCGACGAGCGCCGGGTCGGCGATGATCTTGTTGCCGCCCATCGCCACCATCGACATCGACTCGACGCCGCCGGCGATGATCACTTCGGCGTTGCCGGAGCGGATGACGTCGGCGGCCCAGGCGATCGATTGCGACCCCGAGGAGCAGAAGCGGTTGATCGTGGTGGCCGGGACCTCGACGGGGAAGCCGGCGAGCAGCGAGATCATGCGAGCGACGTTCATCCCCTGCTCGGCTTCCGGCATCGCGCAACCGAGCATGACGTCGTCCACCATCGCGGGCTCGAGCCCGGGCGTGCGCTTGACGAGCGCCTGCAGCATCGGCGCGGCGAACTCCTCCGGCCGGGTGTCCTTGAGGCTGCCCTTCTTGGCCCGGCCGACCGGGGTGCGGGCGTAGGAGACGATCACGGCTTTAGGCATGGGAAGGCTCCCTTCAGTTCCGCAACGGCTTGTTGTTGATCAGCATGTACTGGATCCGCTCGATCGTCTTGGGCTCGCCGAGCAGGGAGAGGAACGCTTCGCGCTCGAGATCGAGGATCGCCTCCTCGGTCACGGGGTTGTTGATCGTCGTGTCGCCGCCGCACAGGATGTTGCCGACGTGGGTCGCGATCTTCTCGTCGTGCGAGGAGATCCAGTGCGTGATCTTCATGTTGTGCAGCAGCGTCTGGATGGTGGCGACGCCCTCGCGTCCGGGCAGCAGGAAGCTGCGCGGCAGCGGCGCCCGGTACCCCTCCTCGGCCATCGCGATCGCCATGCGCTTGGCGGTCCACAGCTGCTGGTCGCGGTTCATCTCGACGTGGTCGGTCGGCCGCAGGTACTTGAGCTCGCGCGCCTCCTCGGCCGAGGTCCCGACCTTGGCCATGGCGATGTCCTCGAACGCCTTGCGGATGAACGGCAGGTTGGACAGGATCGGCTCGTCGACGCCCTCGAGGACGCGCTGCAGCATGAAGACGTGACCGCCGCCGGCGGGGACCAGGCCGACCCCGACCTCGATCAGGCCCATGTACGTCTCGGCCAGGGCGCAGACGCGGTCGCCCGACATCGTGATCTCGGCGCCGCCGCCGAAGGTGTAGCCGAACGGCGCGGTGACCACGGGCACGCGGGCGTAGCGCAGCCCCATCGTCATCCCCTGGAAGCTCCGGATCATCGTGTCGATCGCCTTCCACTGCTGGCTCATCGCCCCCTCGAGCATCATCAGCAGGTTGGCGCCGGCGCAGAACTGCTCCCCCTGGTGGTGGATCACCAGGCCGCGGAACTCCTGCTCCGCGATGCCGATCGCCTTGTGGACGACCTCCATGATCTCGTCGTCGATCGGGTTCATCTTCGGCTGCAGCGCCGAGTGGAACTCGACGCAGGCGACGCCGTCGCCGATGTCCACGAGCGAGGCGCCCTTGTTCTCGAACACCGGCGGCGTGCGCCGCTTGATCTCGCGCAGGACGAGGAAGCTCGCCGGCCTCGGCACCCGCTGGTAGGCCTTGCTGCGCGGGTCGTAGTACTCGCGGCCGTCGAGACCGTCGCGGTAGAACGCCGTCGCGCCGGACGCCAGCATCTCATCGACCCATGCGGCCGGCTTGACACCCTCGGCTTTCATCCGCTTGACCGTCTCGGCGACGCCGAGCGCGTCCCACGTCTCGAACGGGCCGAGATCCCAGTTGAACCCCCAGGTGAGGCCGTGGTCGATGTCCACGATCGTGTCGGAGATCTCGCCGAGGCGGCGCGAGGAGTAGGCGAGCACGTCGCGGGTCACGCGCCAGGCGAACGCGCCGGCGCGGTCGTCGGCGTTGACC
>DAIDOU010000291.1 GCA_027458945.1 Acidobacteriota bacterium | reverse complement strand
GCTGGCGCTCGCCGTCGCGCTGGTGGCGGTCCAGGCGCTGCCGTTCGCGGCGTGGGTCCGGGGCGGTGACAGGGGTCCGCACCACGACCCGGAGCTGGGGATGGCCGGGATCGTCTTCCCCGCCGAACTGGTGGCGATGGCAGCACCGGGCGCCCCGCGGCCGGCGTACGCCGGGGTCCACTTCGTGGCGGACCTAACCGTGCCGCTGTGGGCGCTGGCGCTCGGCCTCGTAGCCGCGCTCGACAAGCGCGCCGCCGTCCGCCGCATGGCGCTTTCCGGTTGGGTTCTCATGGTGGCGAGCGTGTTGCCGGCGCTGCCGGGGGGGTTGGCCGTCTGGAACACGCTGACCGCGGGGCTCGTGCGTTACTCGGGACGGTTGCTCTTCCCTGCCGTGGTGGCGCTGGTCCCGGCCGCCGCCGCGGCGGTCGGAACGCGCCTGACACGTCCTTGGCTGGCGGCCGGGTTGGCTGCGCTCGCGGCGGCTGGCGGGTTGGCACTGGGTGGGTCGGCCGGGCCCACGGTGACCGGAGCGGTGACAGCCGGTGCGGTCCTGGCGTCCGTGTGCCCGGTGCCCGCGGCCGTCGTCGGCGCCGCCGCCGTGGCGTGGCGGACCCGCGACACCCTGGGTCTCCAGGAGGTACGGCCGCCGCGGCCGGTGCTGTGCCTGGCCGCCCAGCGCGAGGCGCACCGGCTCTACGTGGTCGCGCCGTCCACCCAGCAGTTCGGCTTCATCCAGGGCGGCGGACGGCGCCTGCGTTCGCTCGCCCTCGGGTACGCCGCACTCGCCGACGGGCGGCGGACAGCGCGGACGTTCGCCCCGCTCGCCTCTCAACGGCTCATCTTCCAGCTCGATCAGGCGGACCGCGGGCCGGCGGGACGCTGGTGGCTGAACGCGCTGGGCGCGGACCGCATCGTCGCGCAGCACCCGATCGCAGGGTTCCCGGAGGCATGCCGCGACGGCGGCCTGTTCGTCTTCGACAACCTGCAGGCGTGGCCGCTCGCCACGGTGCCGTGCGCGGTGCCGCGACCGGGGGAGACGCCGCGGTGGTGCGGCACGGCGAGCGCCGAGGCGACGGGTGACGACGCCCGCGTGTGGCGCGTCGAGGTGGAACGGCCGGGCGGGGTCTTCCTCTGGGCCGAGACGCCGGACCCGGGGTGGGCGTTCCGGGTCGATGGAAGGCCCGCAACGGCCGTGGACGGCCCGGGTATCCTGCACGGCGTCGCGGTCGCGGCGGGCGGTCACATCGTAAGCGCCCGCTACCGGCCGCCGGGTCTCGTCGCGGGCGCCGTGATCTCGCTCCTCGGCCTCGGCGCGGTACTGGGGGTGGCATGGCGGCGCTGGTGACGGCTCTCTTCTTCCTCTCCGGGATGGTGGCGCTGGCGTACGAGGTCGTGTGGACGCGCGCGCTCGGCCTGGCGGTGGGCAACTCACTGTGGGCGGCAATCGCGGTGGTCGCGGCGTACATGGGCGGGATGGCGCTCGGCAGCGCCGCGGTGGCGCGCTGGGCCGGACGCCTGCGGCACCACCTCCGGCTTTACGGGGCCGCCGAGGCGGTCGCGGCGCTGGTCGCGCTCGCGACGGCACCGGCGCTCCCGCTGCTGGAGCGGCTCGCCGCCCGGTTCGGCCCGGCTCCGCTCGCCGGCTGGGGCCTGCCGCTGGCGGCGCGCTTCGCGCTCGCGTGGGTGTTCCTCGCACTGCCGACGATCGCAATGGGGGCGACCCTGCCGCTGCTCGTCGCCAGAGTGCGCCGCGGCGGGGAGCTCGCCGGTCGTGTCGGGCGCCTGTACGCCGCGAACACCTTCGGCGCGGTGGCGGGGACCGTGCTCGCCGGCTTCGTCGCGCTCCCGGCGCTCGGCGAGCGCGCCACCCTGTCCGCGTTCGCGAGCGTCGGCCTGCTCGTGGCCGGGACGGCGTGGCTGCTCGAGAGGAGCGTCCCTGCCGCCGCGCCGGCGCCGGCGCCGGGTGCCGGCCCGGGGCGGTCGAGCTGGCTGCTCCTGCCCGCGCTGTTCGGCTTCGTCGCGTTGGCGAGCGAGCTGGTGTGGACGCGCATCCTGCTCCTGCACCTCGGCTCCCGGGTCTACGCGTTCGCGCTCATCCTCGCGGTGTACCTGGCGGGGATCGCGGTCGGGGCGGCGCTGGTGCACCGCGAGGTGCGCGACGCGCGGCGGGCGCTCGCCGCCTGCCAGATCGCGATCGGCGTGGCGATGGCGCTGCAGATCCCGCTGTTCGGGCGGTTCGGCGACCTGCTCGGGTGGCTGGCGGTGCACGGGCGCTTCACCAGCTTTGCCGGCCTGCAGCTCGGGCTCGCCGTCGCGGTGGCGGTCGCGTTGCTGCCGCCGACGCTCGCCTTCGGCGCCAGCTTCCCGCTCACCGTGGCCGCGTACCCGTCGGCCGCCTCGCCGGAGGCGAGGACCGGGGCGGTCGCGGCGGCCAACACGACCGGGGCGATCGCCGGCACGATCGTGGCGCCGCTGCTGCTGGTGCCGCTGGTCGGCAGCCAGAACCTGATCCTCCTCCTCGGGGGAGCCAGCGCCCTGGCCGGCGCCGCGCTTGCATCGCGCCGGGCGCTCCGCGCCGCCGGACTCGGGGTCGCCGCGATGCTCGTCGTCGTCGGTGCGCTGGTGCCGGTCGACACGGTGCTGCGCGGCGCCGCGGCGATCGCCGACGGCACGGTCGAGGTGCTCAAGGAGAGCGCGTCCGCGACCGTGGTCGTCCGCCGGATCACCGATGCGCGCGGCACCTGGCGCTCGCTCGAGCTCAACGGCGTCAACGTGGCCGGCACTTCGCCCGAGCTGCGCGCGATCCAGCGGTTGCAGGGGCACCTGCCGCTGCTCCTCGACGCGCGTCCCGAGCGCGTCCTCCACATCGGCTTCGGCTCCGGCGGGACCGCGTGGGCGGTGGCGCAGCACCCGGTGCGCTCGATCACGATCGCGGAGATCTCGCCGGAGGTGCTGGCGGTGTCGGGGAGCGTGTTCGGCGACGTCAACCACGGCGTGCTCGACGACCCCCGCGTCCGCGTCGTCCTCAACGACGGGCGCAACTTCCTGCTCGCCACCCGGCAGACGTTCGACGTGATCCTCTCCGACTCGATCCACCCGGTGTGGGCGGGGAACTCGACGCTGTACACGCGCGAGTACTTCGAGCTCTGCCGCTCTCACCTGCGCCCCGGCGGGGTCGTCTCGATGTGGCTGCCGATGTACTCGCTGACGACCGAGTCGTACCAGGCGATCGTGCGCGCGTTCTGGGAGGTGTTCCCGAACACCTGCGTCTGGTACGACCCGGTGGTGCTCAACGAGTTCACGATCGTCACCGGCTCGACGGCCCCGGGCCCGGTGCAGGTGCGCTGGGGGGCGATCGCGGATCCGAAGCTGGCGCCCACGCTGGCGGAGGCCGGGGTCCGCACCGCCGCCGATCTCGCGGCGATGCTGCTCCTGGGACCGCACGACGTCGCCGCCATGGTCGCCGACACGCTGCCGCACGTCGACGACTTCCCCGTGGTGGAGTACGGCTCCGGCCGCCTGCTCGACCGCAACGGCTCGTGGCTCGACAACATGCGGGTGTTGTGGGCGGCGCGCACCAGGGTCGATCCGTTCGCCGATTGC
>DAIDOU010000290.1 GCA_027458945.1 Acidobacteriota bacterium | reverse complement strand
GTGCCGGTGATCTGGGTCGGTGGCCTTGCGGATCCGTGGCTGCGGCACGAGGCGATCGCCGCCGGCGTCGACTTCATGCTGCCGGCGCCGGCCGGGGACGCGGGCGAGGCGGCGCGCTGGTTCCGCGACGACCTCACGCTGCTGGTCGACCGGCTCCTGAGCCGCCGCGTCGATGCGGGCGCCGGCGAGGCCGAGGCGTTCCGCGATTTCTTCCTCGCGCTCCAGGTGGACGCCGACCCGGCCGAGGCGCGCGCCTCGCTGCTGCGCTTCGCCGGGACGTTCTTCGCGCGCGGTGTGCTGCTGACGATCGGTGACGCGATGTTCGAGTCGGTCGGCGGCTACGGGTTCGCGCTCGCGAGCCAGGTGCGCATCTCGCGCGGCGTTGCGGCGCTCGAGGAGGTCGTCGTCGAGCGCCACGGCGTTCGCCTCGACGCCTTCCCCGAGGAGGCGCGGGGGGCGATCGCTGGGGCGGTCGCCGCGCGCAATGGGCTCGAGCGTGCCGAGGTGCTGCCGATTCTCGCCGCCGGCGAGTGTCTGGCGCTTTTCCTCGGCGACCGGCCGCGGGTGGAGGGGGGCGGGACGGAGGCGCTGGCGGGGGTCTTGGCCCGCAGCGGCGCGCTCATCGGCCTGGTCCCTCGAAGTTGAGAGTGCACCGTCAAGCGATGCGGGAAGATGGGAAAGGGTAGAGGGTAGAGGGCAAAGGAAAGACACGACAGATTCGCCGAGCGCTTGGCGGCTCTACCTCGCCTTTCCCCTCGTCCTCTCTTCGCCAGCCGTTCGCTGCAGGCTTCTCCTTCTTTCGGGGCGCAAAGCCCGGAGCCCTGCGTCTCTACGCTACAATCGCGGCGCGGAGGCGATTGATGGCTCTACCGTACGACCCGCAGCAGATCGAGCCGCGCTGGCAGGAGTTCTGGGCGCGCGAGGGGTTCGCGGCGGTCGACACCGCGGGCGAGAAGGACCTCTACATGCTGATGATGTTCCCGTACCCGTCGGGCGACCTGCACGTCGGGCACGGGCGCAACTACATCCTCGGCGACTGCCTGTTCCGCATGTTCCTGATGCAGGGCCGCAAGGTCCTCAACCCGATGGGATGGGACGCGTTCGGGCTGCCCGCCGAGAACGCGGCGATCAAGCGCAACATCCACCCGCACGAGTGGACGGTGGCCAACATCGGCCGCATGAAGGACCAGTTCCGGCGCTGGGGGATCCTCTACGACTGGGACAAGGAGATCGCCTCCTGCGAGCCCGAGTACTACCGCTGGAACCAATGGCTGTTCAACCGCATGCTCGAGAAGGGGCTGGCCTACCGCGGCAAGTCCCCGGTCAACTGGTGCCCCTCGTGCAAGACCGTGCTCGCCAACGAGCAGGTCGTGGGAGGCGGTTGCGAGCGCTGCGGCACGCCGGTCGAGCAGCGCGACCTCGAGCAGTGGTTCCTGCGCATCACCGACTACGCCGACCGCCTGCTCGCTGGGCTCGACCGCCTGCCGGACTGGCCCGAGAAGGTCAAGTTGATGCAGCGCAACTGGATCGGGCGCTCCGAGGGGTGCGACGTCCGCTTCGTGGTCGAGGGCGTGGCCGAGCCGCTGACCGTGTTCACCACGCGGGTGGACACGATCTACGGCGCGACGTTCGTTGCTCTCGCCCCCGAGCACCCGCTCGTCGAGCGGTTCCGCGCCACCGCCCCGGACGCCGACTTCGGCGAGTTCGTGGACAACCTCAAGAACCAGACCCGGCTGCAGCGCGAGGCCGAGGGGGGCGACAAGGAAGGCCGCTTTACCGGGGCGTACGCGGTCAACCCGTTCTCCGG
>DAIDOU010000289.1 GCA_027458945.1 Acidobacteriota bacterium | reverse complement strand
GAGCAGCAGCATCTGCACCCGCCAGCGCCCGCGCAGCCGCGCCAGCGGCGCCGGCGCCGGCCCGATCACCCGCAGCGACTCCGGCACGGGCTCCAGTGCCCGCACCGCCGCCCGCGCCGCGGCGGCCGCGGCACCCTCGCTCGCCGACTCGTATCGGACGAGCGCCAGGCGCGCCGCCGGCGGATAGCGGAACGCCCGCCGGTACCGCAACTCCTCCCGCACGAACCCGGCAAGGTCGTGGGCGAGTACGGCGCGAATCGCGTGGTGGTCGGGGTGGTACGTCTGGATCACCACCGTCCCCGCCCGCGCGCCGCGCCCGGCGCGACCGGCGACCTGCGTGAGCATCTGGAACGTGCGCTCGGCGCCGCGAAAGTCCGGAAAACCGAGAAGGTTGTCGGCGTTGACGACGCCGGTCAGCGTCACCGCCGGAAAGTGGTGTCCTTTCGAGACCATCTGCGTCCCGACCAGGACCCGGCTCGCGCCGGCGGCGAAGCGCTCGAGCGTCGCGAGCAGCTGCGCCGGGGAGCGGGCCGTGTCCCGGTCGAGGATGTCGACCTCGACGTCGGGGTGCAACCCGCGGACGAGCGCCGCGATCTTCTCGGTCCCGGCGCCGACGTGGTCGAGCAGCTCGCCGCCGCACCGCGCGCAGCGCTGCGGGATCGCGTGGCGGAAGCCGCAGTAGTGGCAGACCACGGCCTCCTGACGCCGGTGGACGGTCATCGGGATCGAGCAGTCGTGGCACGAGGCCATGTGTCCGCAGTCGCGGCAGAGCAGGACCGGCGCCCAGCCGCGCCGGTTGACCAGGAGGATCGCCTGCTCCCCGCGCGCGAGCGCCTGGCCCAGGAGCTCGCGCAGCCGGCGCGACAGGAAGCGCTGGCCGTGCTCCCCGGGCTCCGGCGGCTCGTCCTTGAGGTCCACGATCTCGACCTCGGGCAGCCTCCCGCCGGCCACCCGGTCGGGCAGATCGAGGACCTCGATCCTCCCCCGCTCGGCCATCGCGAGCGTCTCCAGCGACGGGGTCGCCGAGGCCAGCACGAGCGGGACGCTCGCGCGCTGCGCCAGCGCGATCGCGAGGTCGCGGGCGTGGTAACGCGGCTCCTCCTCCTGCTTGTAGGAGGCGTCCTGCTCCTCGTCGATCACGATCGCCCCCAGCCGCGGCAGCGGGGCCCACAACGCCGACCGCGGCCCGGCCACAACGTCGACCAGGCCGCGCCGGGCGCGCTCCCACGCGTCGGCGCGTTCGCCTTCGGCCATCGACGAGTGCAACACCGCGACGCGTCCGCCGAAATCGCGGGCGAGCTGCCCGGCGAGCGCGGGGGTCAGGGCGATCTCCGGCACCAGCATCAGCGTCTGCAGGCCACGGGCCGCCGCCGCCGCCGCCAGCCGCAGGTAGACCTCGGTCTTCCCCGAGCCGGTGACCCCCTGGAGGAGAAACACCCGGAACGCTCCGCCGCCGACCGCCGCGCTCAACACCGCGAGGGCGGCGCTCTGGTAGTCGCTCAACGAGGCGGGGGCAGGCGGCGCCGTCAGCTCCCAGCGCCGGACCGGCCGTTGGCTCGCCTGGCGGAACCGCCGCAGCACGCCCTTGCGCACCAGCTCGCTCACGACTCCGGCCGAGCAACGGCACGCGCTCAGCAACTCCCCTTCCAGTGCCGGCCGCCCGAGATCCGCGAGCCAGGCGACGACCCGCGCCTGCGCCGGGGCGGATCCCACCCGCCGGGCGCGCTCCTCCGGCGTCACGTCGGCGAGCACGACCGCCGCGACCGAGGCGCCCGGCGGGGTGCCAGCGCCGCGCTCGACGACCCGCACCGCATGCCGGCGGGCGAGCTCGGGGAGGAGCTCACCGAGCTCGGTCGCGGACCACCCCTCGGACCGCAACCGCGCCAGCGAGATCCGCCCGGCGGCGAGAACACGCTCGATCAGGAGCTTGTCGCGGCCCCGGGCGGCGGCAGCGAGCTCGCTCGCGCGCGGCCCGGCGTGCACGATAGGAGGCGGCAGACGCAAGAGCGCGGGCGGCAGCGCCGCGCGCACCACGCTCCCGATCGGCGCGACGTAGTACTCGGCGGCGAACCGGACGAGGTCGAGGACGCGGTCGGGGATGATCGGCGCCGGGTCGAGGACCTCGTCGATCGGGAGCACCCGATCCGGCGGGCAACCCGGGTCGGAGGTGACCTCGACCACGACCCCGATGCGCGCCTGGCCGCGCAGTCGGACGCGGGCGCGGACGCCCGGCACCGCGACCCCGACGAGCGCCTCCGGGATGCGATACGTGAGGGCGTCGGGGAGCGCTGAGGGAAAGGCGATCCGAGCGAACACCGGCGCCGATGATACACTCGCGCGATGGTGGACGCGGCCGAGCTCGAACGCTGGCGCGCCGTGCTCGCGCGGCTGCGGCGGGGTCCGGCGCCACAGGGGGAGGAGTTCGAGCTCTGCCGCGAGGTGATCGCGGCCGCCCCGGGTACCGCCGAGGGGCGCACCGCCGCGCGGACCCTGCTCGAGGGCGCGATGGCCGACGCCGCGACCAGCATCGCCGACGCGCAGGAGATCATGCGCCTGCTCAAGGCCGCTGGCCGGGGCGACCTCGATCTCGCGGACATCCTCCCATCGCGCTGAGCGCCGCGCATACCGAGTTAGCGAGCCTTGCCAAATTTGACATTTTCATGATTCATTGCCGTTTTACTCATTTTAGTGTATCTTGCGAACATGAGCGATCACGCCGCCCGCGAGGACGCCATCGTGGCCACCGCGCTCGACCTCGCCGAGGTGCGCGGCATCAGCGGGATCACGACCGCGGCACTGGCGCGGCGCCTCGAATTCACCGAGGCCGCGCTGTACCGCTACTTCCCGAGCAAGGGCGCGATCATCGCGGCGACGCTGCACCACCTCGGCACCCGGCTGTTCGCGACGATGATGCTGGAGCTCATGCCGGAGGCGGTGGGCCACGGCCACGCGGCTGCGCAGCAGCTCGAGCGGCACGTTCAGCGGTTCGCCCTGCGCAACGGCCTGCTGGTCGAGCTGCTGCTCTCGGCCGCGGCCGGGCACGAGGAGGAGCTCCAGGCGACCGGTCACGACTTCCTGCACAGCTACGCGGAGCGGATGGCCGAGTACTTCCGCCAGCTGCAGGAGCTCGGCCAGATCGCCACAGCCGTGCCGCCGGGCGAGTTGGCGCGCCTCTGGATCTGCCAGCTGATCGGCGGGTTCGTGACCGCGCGCCTGGCCCGCGAGACGTGGGACCCGGGGCGGCAGCCGGGCCTGCAGGCGTTCATCGCCGGCCTGCACGCCGTCCTCGCCCCCATCCGCGCCTGACCGCGGTCGGCGCCGGACCGCTCCGGCCTCACGAAACCGGACGCTCGGCCCAGAGCTGGAGCACCTGCAGCGAGACCTCGGACGCCTTCGCCATCCACTCGAGGGAGACCCATTCCTGCACCGAGTGGAAGTTCTGGCCGCCTGTCCAGATGTTCGGCGTCGGCAGGCCCATGAACGAGAGCCTGGCGCCGTCGGTGCCGCCGCGGATCGCCCGGCGCACCGGCTCCAGCCCCAACCGCCGTACCGCCTCGAACGCGACCTCCAGGACCTCGGGGGCCTCGGCGATCTTGTACGCCATGTTGCGGTACGACTCCTTCACCTCGACCGAGATGCGCGCGCCCGGGTACGCATCGCCCACCTCGTGCGCCACGGCGCGCAGCGTGTCCTCCCGAGCGTGCAGCTCCTCCTCGGTGAACGCCCGCACCAGCAGCTTGATCTCGGCCCGGGTGACGTCGCCGCGCAGGTCCATCGGGTGCAGGTAGGACTGGCGCGCCTCGGTGGTCTCGGGCAGGAACTCGCGCGGCAGCCGTTCCACGATCGCCGCCGCGACGCGCACCGCGTTGATCATCTTCCCCTTCGCGTACCCCGGGTGGACGTCGTGCCCCTCGACGACGACCACGGCGGAGTCCGCGCAGAACGTCTCGTCCTCGATCTCGGCGAGATCGGACCCGTCGAGGGTGTAGGCGTAGCGCGCCCCGAACGCAGCGACGTCGAAGTGCTCGGTGCCGCGGCCGACTTCCTCGTCGGTGGTGAACGCCACCCGCAGGCGAGGGTGCTTGAACTCGGGGTGCTTGGCGAGCCACGCCACCACGGTCATGATCTCGGCGATGCCGGCCTTATCGTCGGCGCCGAGCAGCGTCGTCCCGTCGGAGGTGATCAGCGTGTGTCCCACGCAGCGCGCCAGGTTGGGGTTGTCCGCGGCCGTGATCACCTGGCGCGGATCGCCGGGAAGCACGATGTCCCGCCCGTCGTAGCGCTCGATGACCTGCGGCGCGACGTTCGCGCCGACGGTGCCGGCGTACGTGTCCATGTGGGCGATCAGGCCGATCGTGGGGGCGTCCGCCGCTTCCGAGGCCGGGACGGTGGCGAACACGTAACCCCACTCGTCCATCGCGGCGTCGGCGCACCCGAGCGCGCGCAGCTCCTCGGCGAGGATCACGGCGAGGTCCTTCTGCTTCGCCGTGGACGGGCTGCTCTGCGAGTCCTCGGCCGATTGTGTGTCGACGCGGACGTAGCGCAGGAACCGCTCGAGCAGCTCCTTCCTGTCGGTGGCGTCGAGGGCGATCGTCGGCATGGCATCCTCCAGCGCGGGCGGGGCCGCGCCAGCGCAGTCTACCCGCTCCCGCCCGCGAACGGGAGCGGCCGGGCCGATCGCCCGTGCGGCCGCGACCGCCGGCCGCCGCGCGGCGCTTGACCTCATCCGCGAAATCACGCTACGATCATGTGAATTTGGGCACGAGGGGGGAAGTCATGATCGCCCAATACATCCCGGTCGTTCTTGCATTTGCGTTCGCGGCCGCGGTCGCGGTGGGGATGGTCGCCCTGACGGCGTTCCTCGGGCGCGGCCGTCTGACCCGCTCGCGCACGCGCGATACCTTCGAGAGCGGCATGCCTCTGATCGACCTGGCGCGCAAGCGCGTGTCGGTCAAGTTCTTCGTGGTGGCCATGGTGTTCATCGTGTTTGACGTCGAGGTCGCGTTCCTCTTCCCCTGGGCCGTGTCGGCCCGCGCGCTGTTGGCCGAGGGCAACCGCACCGTGATGCTCGACGGGCTGGTGTTCCTCGTCTTTCTCGCGATCGGCTACGTCTATCTCTGGCGCGAAGGCGCCTTCGACTGGTCGCGGCGCGGGAGCCAGTCGTGAGTACGCGACCGATCGAGGTCGCGCCGCCCCAGACCGTCCAGACCGTCACCTTCGATGCCACGATGGACGCGCGCGTCGCCGAGCTCCGCCAGCGCTACCCCACGTCGCGGGCGGCGCTCCTCCCCGTGCTCTGGCTCTGCCAGGAGAGGTACGGCTGGATCTCGCCCGGGGTGATCCGCGCGGTGGCGGAACGGCTCGCCGAGAGCCCGGCGTTCGTCGAGGGCGTGGTGACGTTCTACACGATGTATCAGACGGCGCCGCCGGCGCGCTACGTCCTGCAGGTCTGCACCACGCTCTCGTGCGCGTGGACCGGCGCGCGCGGGCTCGTGGCTCACCTCAAGGAGCGGCTCGGAATCGGCTTCGGCGAGACGACGCCGGACGGGACGTTCCAGCTCGTCGGCGTGCAGTGCCTGGGCGCGTGCGGCCGGGCGCCGGTGATCCAGATCAACGACGACTACTACGAGGATCTCGACGTCGCCAGGCTCGATGCGATCCTCGACGAGCTCTCGGGGAGGCGCTGAATGGAACCGGTCCTGCTGCGCGCCCGCGGCGCCGCCGACTCGCGGGCGATCACCACCTACCTCAAGGCGGGAGGCTACGAAGGCTGGAAGAAAGCGCTCGCGATGGGACCCGACGCCGTGACCAAGGAGGTCTCGGACTCCGAGCTGCGCGGCCGCGGCGGCGCCGGCTTCCCCACCGGGCGCAAGTGGAGCTTCGTGCCCAAGGACCATCCCGGGCCGCGCTACCTGGTGTGCAACGCCGACGAGTCCGAGCCCGGCACGTTCAAGGACCGCGAGATCATCGAGTACGACCCGCACCAGGTCATCGAAGGCGTCGCGATCGCCTCCTTTGCGATCAAGGCGAACACGGCGTACATCTACGTCCGCGGCGAGTTCGTCCGCTGGGCGCAAATCCTCGAGGAAGCGATCGCCGAGGCGAGGCAGCGCGGCTTCCTCGGAAAGAACGTCCTCGGGAGCGGTTTCGACATCGATGTCTGGGTACATCGCGGCGCCGGCGCGTACATCTGCGGCGAGGAGACGGCGCTGCTCGAGTCGATCGAAGGCAAGCGCGGCTTCCCGCGCCTGAAGCCGCCGTTCCCCGCGGTCGTCGGCCTGTTCGGCAAGCCGACGGTCATCAACAACGTCGAGACGCTGGCGTGCGTGCCGCACATCATCACGCGCGGGGCGGCCTGGTTCGCCGGTATCGGCCGCGCCAAGAACACCGGCCCGAAGCTGTTCGGCGTCTCCGGCCACGTCAACCGGCCCGGCGTGTATGAGCTGCCGCTCGGCGTGACGTTCCGCGAGATCATCGAGGAACACGCCGGCGGCGTGCGCGGCGGGCGCAAGCTCAAGGCGTTCTTCCCCGGCGGATCGTCTGCCCCGGTGCTCACCGCCGCCGAGGTCGACGTCAAGGCCGATTTCGACGCCTGCGCCGAGGCCAAGACCATGCTCGGCTCGGGCGGGATCATCGTCTTCGACGACAGCGTGGACATGGTCGAGGTCGCCGACAACGTCGCCCACTTCTACGCCCACGAGTCGTGCGGGCAGTGCACGCCGTGCCGCGAGGGGTCGGACTGGTGCATGGACATCCTCGACCGGCTG
>DAIDOU010000288.1 GCA_027458945.1 Acidobacteriota bacterium | reverse complement strand
ATGTCGCAGGCGGCCCGGCTGCTCGGACTCGAGCGCTCCCACCTCTACCGCAAGCGGCGGGCGCTCGGCCTGCGCGCGCGTTGACCTTCTTCCCCGTCGGGCGGTAGCATGGGGCAATGGCCTACCCGGGCGACGCAAACCTAGATGCTGCCGTCCAGCAGCGCATCCTCACCGCGTTCAAGGAGGCGGTCCGCCTCTACCGTGACGGGCACGGCGAGGAGGCGCGCACGATCCTGCGATCGATCACCGACGTCGACGCGCGTTTCGCTCCGGCGCAGCGTCTCGAGCAGGCGATCGCCGCCGGGGCGCCGGTCGACCTCGCGCAGCTCATCGGTGAGGTGACCGCCAAGGGTGGTGTCGACGCGGCGGCGCAGGTAGCCGCCGCGGAGAAAGCGTTCGCCGACCGCGACTTCGAGGGGGCGCTGGCGCAGGCGCAGGCGGTGTTGCGGGACATGCCGGGCCACGCCCGGGCGCGCCAGCTCGCGTTCGACGCCCAGAACCGGCTGCGGACCGCGGCGGAGGTCCAGGCCCACCTGGAGCGCTGCCGGCAGAGTCTCGACGCCGGCCGCGCCGAGGACGCCCGCGGTGCGCTGGCGCTCGCGAAGACGCTCGATCCCGGCCATCCCGACCTGGCGGGGCTCGAGCAGCGGCTGCAAGCGATGGCCAAGCCGCAAGCGGTCGAGGCCGAGCCCGAGTTCGAGTTCGAGGTGTTCGAGCGGCCGCCCGAAGCGCCGCCGACCTCCGTGCCTCCGGTCTCCCCGGATCTCTTCATCGCGCCGGAGGTGCCAGCGCCGGCGCAGCTCCGGCCGGCGGCCGAGCCGGCGGCTCCGGCCGCCGCGCCCGCGCCAGTGGCGAAACCCCCTGTTCCCGCACCTCCGGAGCCCGCCGAGGCGCCGGGCTTCGCGTTCGACGACGACGGCGCCGGAGGCGGGGTCGAGTTCCACGCCGGTGCGAGCGGGGCGTTCTCCGCCGGTGCGCCGCCGCCCGCGCCCGCGGAGAACGCCGCGGCGCGGATCCAGACGCTGCTCGACCAGGGTCAGCACGAGTTCGACAGCGGCGACTTCCAGGCCGCCGTGGACACGTGGTCCCGGATCTACCTCGTCGATGCCTCGAACGCGGAGGCGGATAGCCGGATCGAGCAGGCGCGCCGCCGGCGCGAGGAGGTCGAGCGGCTCGCCGAGCAGAACTTCTACGAGGCGCACGAGGCGTTCGAGCAGAAGCGGTTCGACGATGCGCGCCTGCTCTGCCAGCAGGTCCTCAAGCTCGTCCCGCAACACCTCGAGGCCCACGACCTGCTGCAGCGTCTCGAGACGCCGGCGGCGCCCCCGCCGCCCCCGGTGCCCGCCCCGGGCCTGGCGCAGGAGGAAGACCTCTTTCGCGACGAGTTCGTGCCCGCACCGGTCTCCTCATCGGGCAGCGCGCCGGCGATCCACGGCCCGCTGGCGCCCCCCGCGGAGCCGGCGGCGGTGGCGCGCCAGGTGGCCAGCGCCGCCGCGGCGGTTGGCCGCCGGTTGCCCAGCCTGCCGCTGAGCTGGATCGGCGTGGCGGTGACCGTGCTGGCGCTGGCCGGCGGCGCGGCGTTCCTGCTCCGCGGCAAGGTGTTCTCCAACTCCAAGACGGCGGTGAACGAAGCGCTGGCCGAATCCGAGAGGTTGGCCGGGCAAGGCCGGCTGCAGAACGCGCTCCAGGTGCTGCAGAGCTTGCAGGGCCAGGTCGAGGGCGAGCAGGCCAACCGGGTGAACCAGAGGATCCTGGAGCTGCAGCGCCGGCTCAAGGCGAAGGCGGTGGCCCCGCCGCCCGCGGCGGACAGCCAGGCCGTGGCGGCGGCACTGGCGGCCGGGCTGCGCGTCAAGGCGATGAAGCTGGTTCGGCAGGGCCTCGCGAGCGCGCCGGGGGACGCCGAGCTGACGCGGTTCGAGGCCGAGATCGCCGCCTACGACCCGGTGATGCCGGCGCTGGCGGATGCCGTGGCCAGCAAGAACTGGGAGTCGATCCGTTCGCTGGCGGATCAGGTGCTCAGGAGTCACCCGGGGGACCACGAGGCGCTGCAGCTGTGGTCGGCCGCGACGTTCAACCTCGCCGTTCTCAACCTGCGCCGCTATCAGGTCGCCGATGGCCACGGGCTCCTCGTCGAGCTCTGCAAGCGCAACACGGACCCCGACGCCGAGCGCCTGCGCGAGCTGGCCAAGAGCTACCTCTCGCGCCCGACCGACCCCCGCTACACGATCTTCGTGAGTAACGTCGAGCTGCGGCCGGTCGAATGACGGGCCCGCGCGGCACCGCGCCGGAACAGCTCGACATCCCCCTCGTCTGGGACAGGCCGGCGGCCCCGGATCCCCACCGGCCGCTCGAGCCGCCGCCCCGGGCCGAGCTGGCGCCGTTCGGCGGCACGCTGCGGCTGTGGTTGGCGGCGCTCGCGGACGGCGGTTTCCTGGTGCTCGCGGCGGGGGTGTTCTGGGGGGTCGCCGGGTGGTGGGTCGGCGGATTGAGCGCGGCGCAGGTGGCCGTGGCAGGGGTGGCGGGTCTCGAGGCCGCGAGCGTGGTGGCGCTCGGCTGCCTATGGGGTTGGCGCGCCACGCCCGGGATGGCCCTCGTCGGCGTGTGCTTCTCGCGACCGATCTCGTGTGCGCATGTGTGCCGGCTGTGGGCGGTCTGGCTCGGCTCGCTGTTGTTGCTCGGCTTGCCGTTGTTGTTCCGCCATCGGGGCGAGAGCGTGGCCGAGCGGCTGGCCGGCGGAGGGCTCAGCTTCCGTTCGCTTCCCGAGGGCGCTTGAAGACCATGCCGATGTGGTCGGTCGCCCCGGTCTTGAAGTTGATCGCGGTGATCCCGACGAGCTCCCAGCCGTCCTCCCCGAGGCGGTTGAGGTCGGATTCCTTCATTGGGTCGAGGCGGTAGTTTTCCGAGCGGACGTTGATGATGCGGTACTCCCAGACGACACGCGCCATGCCGGCCTCCCCGCCCCCCTGGCGACTTGTTCTGCACGGTGGCTGCGGCAAAGTATACCATCGGGGGAGGGGGCG
>DAIDOU010000287.1 GCA_027458945.1 Acidobacteriota bacterium | reverse complement strand
GCGGCCAGCTCGACGCGGGTGCCGGCATCCTCGAAGCGGCGGTTGGTCTCCCGCAAGCGCTCGGCCAGCTGCATCATCATGCGAACCGCGATGTCCGGCTTGCGGCGCAGCAGCTGGTCGAGGTCGGTGCTGCGCAGTTGCAGCGCGTCGACGTCGTCGACCGCGACCGCCGTGGCGGAACGCGCCGACGATTCGTCGAGCAGCGCCATCTCGCCGAAGAAGTCCCCCTTCTCCAGCACCGCGACCTCGCGCTCGCGCCCGCCGACCGACAGCGTGATGCGCACGTGCCCTCGCTGGATGATGTACATCTCGCGGCCGAGGTCGCCCTCGCGGAAGATCACCGCCCCGGCCGGGAACTTGACGGCCAGCTGTTGCAGCTTCGGCGCCGCGCCGCCGACGCGGACCTTGACCACCTACCCACCTCCCCGGCTGATCGTCCCCCGCCCGGTATCGACCTCGACCGCGATCCCGAGCGGAAACGGCATGTTCACCCGGCCGTGGCCGAACGAAACCCCTTCCACCACGACCGCCTCCGCCGGCACGGCCTGCAGGAGCAGCTCACGGAAGCGCTCCCGCCACCTGGCCTCTCCCCGGCCGCACCGCGCCAGATGCCCGACCACGACCGCTTGGACGAGAGAGAGCTTAGAGGAGAGCCGCAGTTGGGTCAACAACCGGTCGAGGCGATACAGCGGCTCGCCGACGTCCTCGAGGAACAGCACCGCCCCTTCGTACTCGGGCTCGAAAGGCGTCCCGGCCAACGCCGCGAGGATCGAGAGCGTCCCGCCCACGGCCACGCCGCGCGCCACGCCGGGGCGCAGGACGCGCGCACGGCCGAGGTCGAATAGCTGGCGAGGCCCGCGCCCCTGCAGCCAGGCGAGGAGACGCTCGACGCTGCGGGCATCGCCGGCGAGCGAGGCGACCATCGGACCGTGCAGCGTGGCGCGCGGAAAGCGGGTCGCGAGCGCCGCGTGCAACGCCGTCAGGTCGGAGAACCCGACCACCCACCCCTGCCACGCCGCGAGCCGGTCCCACGGCAGCTCGGGGAGCAAGCGCATCGTGCCGTAGCCGCCGCGAGACGCGAGCAGCGCATCGACCTCCTCGTCGAGCAGGGTCACGATCCCGGCGAGCCGCTCGCGGTCGCCGCCCGCGAGGTGGCCGCCGCGAGCCGTCGCGTTCGCGGCGACGATCACCTCGTACCCGGCCCGGCGCAGCGCCGCGACGCCGGCAGCGAGCCGATCCGGGTCGACCGGGCCGGCCGGCGCCATCACCCCGAGTCGCGCCCCGGGCGCCAGCGGCGCCGGCAGCGGACGCACGCGCGCGCCCATCGCGCCATTCTAGCTGTTTGCGGTCGCTCGTGCCGGAGCTCGGGGATCGCCCGGCTGCGGCGCGGCGGTCCGGCGAATCGAGAGCGGCACCGGAGGCGACGATAAGCCGAATTCTGTGCCCGCCGAAGCGGGCGGCGCTCATTCCTCTGACCGGTCCGTCGCCGGCCGGTTCGAGCGGCCTACCCGGGAATCGCCCGCCTCGCGGCGGATCCGGGGATGGGTCCCGTCGATCCCCCTATTTGGCCTTGCTCCGCACGGGGTTTGCCATGCCCCGGCCGTCGCCGGCCGAGCGGTGGGCTCTTACCCCACCTTTTCACCCTTACCCCACCCGAGGCGGGGCGGTGTCTTTTCTGTGGCACTTTCCCTCGCGTTGCCGCGGCTGGGCGTTACCCAGCGTGCTCCCATCTGGAGTTCGGACTTTCCTCGGCCCCGCTCGACGCGGGGACGCGAGCGCCTGCCGCCTCCGGTGCCGAACTCATTCTATCCCCTATCCGCGGCGGGGGTGCCGGCGCCGCGCCACGCGACCCGGCGCCGCGGGCAGCCGGTGGGCCGGGTCGCGGAAGAAGGTGGCCTCGTCGCCCGCGGCAGCGCCGGCCGCGCCGCCCTCCGGCATCGCGGCCGCCGCGCCCTCGGCCTTGCGCCAGAACGCGGACGCGGGGACCGTCTCGGCCCCGGCCTCACGCGCCAACCGCGCCAGCTCCCGGTCGTCGGTGGCAACGCGCCAGCCGCGCCCTCGCGGGCGCAGGAACGCGACGATGGCGGTGTCCGCGTGGCCGACGTAGCGCACCTCGACGGCGCCCAGGGCCTCCGAACCGCTCCCCCCGGCCGGCGGCGCGCCGTCGAAGAACACGAGGATGCGGACGCGCTCGCTCCTCGCCACGGCGAGTGCGGCGCGGCGAACCCTCTCCCGTGAACCACCGCGAGCCAGGTTATTGCCGTCGAGGAGCCAGGGCACGGCGCCCGCCGTTCACGAGCGCCGGCGCAGCACTTTCGGCCGTTTGAGGCTGGACAGGGCCGCGCGCACGTCCTCGTTGCCGGGTTCGAACTCGAGGATGTGCTCGAGACACTGGCGCTGTCGCGCCTCCTGGTTGCGCGTCGCCCAGAAGTTCGCGAGCTCGAGCCAGGCCTCGGTGTACTCGGGGGCGAGCGCCACCGCGTGCTTGAGGTGGTCGAGCGCGCGCTGGCTCCACATCGGGTTCTTGAACTCGGCGCGGGCGAGCAGGAGCAACGTTTCCGCGGTCGGGTTCAGGCGCGCCGCCTGGTCGAGCAGCTGCACCGCCATCCCGACGTCGCCGGCCCGCAGCAGCTCCTTGGCGCGCGCCACGTTGGCGTCGACGACGGCGCCTCGCGCCGCGCGGCGGCGCTCCTCCTCCTTGGAGGTGTCGCCCTTGTGCGACGCCCCGAGCGTCTTCTCGTAGCGGACCCGCCGTTCGGCGTGGCCGAGCGTGTCGTACGCCTCCTGCAGCGCTGAGTAGATTTCGGCGAGCTCGTTACGCAGCGAGGCCAGATGCGGTTCCCGGGCACGGTCCGGGTGGTAGAGCTTGGCGAACTCGAGGTACCGCGAGTGCACTTGGTCCTGCGTCGCACCCGGCGACAGCCCGAACCTGCGGTAGTGGTCGCGGTGGCGGATCTCCGCGGCCAGCTTGATCACCTCGGCGTACTCCCGCTGCTCGTTCGCGCTGTACTGCAGCTCTTCGGCCTCTTCCAACGCCGGCTCGGGCGGCGGCGTAACGTCGGGCGGCGCCAGCGGCTTGAGCGCCGACTCAACCCGGATCTCCACCAGCCCGGTCACCGCGAGCGCCGCCAGGGCGCGGGCGAACTCGCCGCCCGGCATCGGCGCCACCCGCTGCAGCTGCTTGACCGTGCTCGTCCCGTCCACGCGGGAGAGCAGGTATCCCTCCTGGGGCGTGAGCCGGAGCTGCTGGTAGAGCAACAGCGCGTCCTGGGCGGTCCAGACGTACGCCTCGCCGCCGATCAGGGTCTGCAGGTCAGCGTCGTCGGGAAGCTCCCGCACCGCCGCCGCCAGCAGAGAACCGGTGGTCATGGCGAGGGAAACTGCGTCGATCGGCAGCGTGTCTCCGTCGGCGAATTTCCACTCGCCCGGCTCCAGCAACATGCGCGAGACGATCGCCACCGAGAGCGCTTCCAACTCCCGCGTGAGCGCGTCCGGCTTTAGCAGGTTCTCCTGCACGAGGAACGTGCCGAACCGCACACCGTCGGGCTGGCGCAGCAGCGCGATCGCCATCCGGCTGGCGTCGAGGACGCCGCGCCGCGCGAGCCAGCGGCCGAGCTTCTCGTCCTCGTCGTCGGACACCACCGCGCGGGCGTGCCCCGACTCGAACCAGACGTGCCGCGTCCCGCCGGGTCCGACGATGTCGAGCCGCCCCATCGCCAGCCGGCGCACGCTCTCACGCAATAGCGGCGACAACCCACCGGCGTCGAAGCGCCCCTGGGGAGTGAGGCCCTGGGTCATCTCAGCGGAGTCTAGCCGCTTTTCAGCACAGGCTCAAGGCGTACTGCCCTCGACGCGGACAACGTGCGGCGGAAACCCCCGCGCCACGACGCCGGAGGGGAGCCGCGAGCTCGCGTCCTTGGCCGCGGCCTCGCTCGGGAAGTGACCCCAGACGAGGCGATAGCACTGGCCGTCGCCGTGCCCGAACGGGACCACCCGCAAATTGGCCTTGTCTTGCTCCTGGCGGCGGTAGAGGCGCTCGAGCTCGGCCGGTTGACACCCGCCGTCCACGGCCACGGCCCACGGCCCACCGCCCCCGGCGACCGAGGCGCCCTCCCATGGGCGGAAGTACAGCAGCAGCGCAGCTGCGATCACGAGCAGCGCGACGAGCACGATCCGCGGCCAGAGACGGCGCCGGGGCGCCAGCGAGAACGCCGGCTCCGGAACGGTGGAGAGCGGCGTTTCGGCGACGCGGGACACGGCCTCGACGAGGCCGGCGCCGGCCGCCGCGGCGAGCAGCCGCAGAGCGACGTCCCGCCCGTGCGGCGACGGTTCCGAGATCTCCAACGCCGTCCGCTGATCGTTGACCTTCGCCAGGATCGCCATCCCCTCCTCGGTCAGGACGAGGGCCCCCACCCGCTTCGGGAACTCCGGCAGGCGGCGGAGGATCAGCGTCGGGTCGGGGAGGAACACACCGACCAGGTCGTCGCCGCCGGTGCCGAGGCCCATCTCCATCACGAGGTGGGGATAGGAGATCGTGAGCCCTTTGGCCTCGAAGGGAAGGGCGCTGTCGAAGTTCGCTTCGGCGTCGTCCGCAAGGAAGAACTCGCGCAGCCGCTCGGCCACCGT
>DAIDOU010000286.1 GCA_027458945.1 Acidobacteriota bacterium | reverse complement strand
CGCGTCGAAGAGGTCGCCTGGTCGGCGCGCGAGGTCGAGGCGTACCTGCGGGCGCGGCTGCACGCGCTCGTCGCCGCCGAGCGGGCGCGGGAGCGCACGCGGGCCGAGTGGCGCCTGGCGGCGGCCGACCTCCGGTTCCCGTTCCCGGAGGTCCGGCCGGTGCAGGCCGAGGCGATGGCCGCCGTCGAGGAGGCGCTCGGCGCCGGCCGCCACCTCCTGCTCGCCGCCCCCACGGGCGTGGGCAAGACCGCGGCCGCCCTCTTCCCGGCCGTGAAGCTCGCCCTCGCGAGCGGCCGCCGCGTCGCGTTCCTCACGGCCAAGACGCTGCAGCAGCAGCTGGCGGTGGCGACGCTGCAGGCGATGCAGTCCGGCGGCTGGCGCTCGATCCAGATCCGCGCCAAGGCCAGGATGTGCGCCAACAGCGAGGTCGTCTGTCACGAGGAGTACTGCCTCCACGCCCGCGACTACGGCGCCAAGCTGGCGCGGCACGGTGTGTTGCCGGCGCTGCTTTCGGGCGCGGCGCACCTCGACCCGGACCGGATCTTCGCGGTCGCCCACGCCGCCGAGGTGTGCCCGTTCGAGGTTTCCCTCGAACTCGCGGGGGAGGTCAGCGCCGTCGTCTGCGACTACAACTACGTGTTCGACCCGACCATCGCCCTGTTCGGCCTTGCCGACGAGGGGGCGCTCGAGGACACCTACCTGGTCGTGGACGAAGCGCACAACCTCGTCGACCGGGCGCGCGAGTACTTCTCGCCGCGTCTCGGCCGCGCCGCGGTCCGCCAGGCACGCGCGATCGTCGAGGGGCATCGCCAGAAGGTGTGCCGCGAGCTCGACGATCTTCTCGAGGGCCTCGACGAGCTGATCGCCGGTGAGGTCTCCGGTGCGCTCGGCGCGCGCGTCGGGAGCGGGCGGATCGAGCTCGACCCCGGCCCCCTCGCCGAATTCCGGCTGGCGCTCGACGCCCTCGTCGCCCCCTACTTCACCTTCAAGCGCAACGCCGAGCTCTGGCTCGCCCGGGACCCCGTCGTCGACCTCCTGCTCTCGCTCGCCCGCGTCACCGACCTGCTGCAGGACGGCGGGCGCGAGCTCGTCCCGCTGGCGGAACGGAGCGACGGCAGCGAGCCCGACGAGCGGCTGCGCGTCTTTTGCCTCGACGCTGCGCGCTTTACCGGCGCCACGATCGCGCGTTCGGCCGGCTGTATCGCGATGTCCGCGACGCTGGAGCCGTTCGAGTTCTACCGCGACCTCCTCGGCTTCGACCCCGAGCGCACCGACGCGGTGAGCCTGCCTTCGCCGTTCCCGCCCGAGAACCGCCTGATCGTGGCCGTGGACGAGGTCGACACCGCGTACCGCGCCCGGTCCCGCTGGTACGGACGCATCGCGGAACTCGTCGCCGAGCTCGCCCCTCCTGAGCGCAACGCCCTGGTCCTCTTCCCGTCCTACGCGTTCCTGCGCGAGGTCGCCGGTCGCCTCGCCGTCCCGGGCCACCGGGTCGAGGTGCAGCGGGGCGACGACTCCGACACCCTGCGGCGCGAGATCCTGGCGCGGCTGCGCGACGGGCGCGAGCCGGTCCTCCTCCTCGCGGTGCTCGGGGGCGTGTTCGCGGAGGGCGTGGACTACCCCGGGGAGATGCTCTCGGAGGTGGTGGTGGTTTCGCCGGCGCTGCCCCAGGTCGGGCCGGAGCGCGAGCTCCTCAAGGCCTACTTCGACGACCGCTACGAGCGCGGCTTCGAGTACGCCTACCTGATCCCGGGGATGACGAGGGTGGTGCAGGCGGCCGGCCGGCTCATTCGCTCGGCCGAGGACCGCGGGGTCATCGCGCTGGTCTGCAAGCGCTTCCTCGCCGAGCCGTACCGCTCGCTTCTACCCGAGGCGTGGACCGGCGGCGATCCTCGCTCGCTCCACCGCATCGATCCGGCGGGAGCCGTCCGCTCGTTCTTCCTCCGGGAAGATGGACACCCGTGATATCGTTGGGGGGTCCAGCCAGAGCGGCAGGGGGGGCCATGGAAACCGTCGGCAACATCCTCGGCGACAAGGGTTCGGAAGTCTTCAGGATCGCCCCCGCGACCACGGTCTTTCACGCCGTCGAGCAGATGTGCGCCAGGCGCGTCGGCGCCCTCCTCGTGTGCGACGGGACGGCGTGCTCGGGGATCTTCAGCGAGCGCGACCTGATGAACCGCGTGATCCTCCCCGGCATCGACCCCAGGGCGACGCCGGTCAGCGCGGTGATGACCACCGATGTGGCGTGCGTGCAGCCCGGCACCACCGCCAGCGAGGCGATGGCGATCATGACCGAGCGCCGGTGCCGCCATTTGCCCGTCGTCGAGAGCGGTGAGATCGTCGGGATCGTCTCGATCGGCGACCTGGTGCGGTGGGACAGCCGCAACCAGGCCTTCGAGCTGCGCATGCTCACCGACTACATCCACGGCAAGTACCCGGGCTGAGCTCGTTGCCCGTCCTCAAGCTCTTCGACGCGGCCGCGCTCGCGGGCACGCTCGCCGCAGCCGCCGGCTCGCCGCGCCGCCGCGCCAACCTCAACCTCCACCCCACGCTCGCGGACCCGGTCCAGAGGCTGCTCAACGTGTTCCAGCCCGGCACCTACGTCCGGCCGCACCGGCACGAGGCGTCCCGGTTCGAGCTCTTCCTCGCCGTGTCGGGCCGCGCCGCGATCGTGACGTTCGACGAGGCGGGAGAAGTGGCCGAGGCCGCCGTCGTCGGCCCCGGCGCCGCCTGGGCGGTCGAGCTTCCCGGCGGGGCCTGGCACACCGTCGTCTCACTCGCCGAAGACACCGCCCTGTTCGAGGTCAAGCCCGGACCGTATCGGCCGCTCGCCGAGACCGACTTTGCGCCCTGGTCCCCGCCCGAAGGCACGGCGGCCGCCGCGGAGCTCGTGCGGCGCTGGGAGGCGCTCGCCGGGGTCGCTAGCGCTCCAGGACGTTGAACTTGAGGATGCACCAGATCGCCTCGAAGCCGTCCTTCCAGCCGATCTTCTTCCCCTCCGCGTAGGTGCGTCCGTTGTACGAGATCGGGACCTCGTAGATCCGCACCCCCATCCGCGCGACCCTCGCCGTGAACTCGGGCTCGAACCCGAACCTCTCCGAGGTCAGCCGGAGGCGCTGCCCCACCTCCCGGGTGAACACCTTGTAGCACGTCTCCATGTCCGACAGGTTGAGGTCGGTGAACATATTCGAAAGAAGCGTCAGGAACCGGTTGCCGAGCTGGTGCCAGAAGAAGAGGACGCGGTGGGGGCCGCCGAGGAAGCGGCTGCCCAGCACCACGTCGGCGTGCCCCGCCAGGATCGGCGCGAGCAGCACCGGGTAGTCGGCCGGGTCGTACTCGAGATCGGCGTCCTGGACCACGATGATATCGCCCGTCGCGTGCTCGAACCCCGTTCGCAGCGCGGCGCCCTTGCCGCGGTTGCGCTCGTGGCCGACCCAAAGGTACCGGCACGCGACCGCCCCGCCGTCCGGGGGCCGGTACGCCGCCAGGCGCGCGGCCGTGGCGTCGCGCGAGCCGTCGTCCACGGCGAGGATCTCCACCTCCGAGACCGCGGCGGGGTAGGGAGCGGCCGCCACGCGGTCCAGCACCCCGGCGACGGTCCCCTCCTCGTTGTATGCGGGCACCACGACCGAGACCCTCACGCGGACCGCCCCCTCTCCATCGCTCCGGCGCGACGCTTGCACCGTCGCCGCCCCGACGCTACCGTGCCGCCATGCGCGGGGCGCTCTCGTTGCCGATCCTCGTCGTCCTGGCCTGGGTCATGGCCGGCGCACTGCACTGGCACCTGCGCCACGGGGCCGCGATCGCCCCGCTGCTGCCGTGGACGATGGCCGGCATGGCGCTCGTCGCGATCGCGATGGCGTTGCTCCTCGTCGCGGTTCCGGCGTCGCCGATCGCACAGCTGGTGCGACTCGTGCTCCTGTTCGAGGGGATCGGCGGCTTCTGGCTGCTCGCCCGTCGCGCGTCGAACGGCTCCGGTGATGGACCGCGCTGACACCCCGATCGACGTCCCGCTCGGCGACACCCTCGACCTGCACGCGTTCGCGCCGCGCGACGTCCCGTCGGTCGCGGTCGAGTTCCTGATCGCCGCTCGCGCCGCGGGGCTCGCCGAGGTGCGGCTCATCCACGGCCGCGGGCGCGGCGTGCAACGCGCGGCCGTCCTCGCCGCGATCGCTCGACTGCCGTGGGTCGTCGCGGCGCACGAAGCACCTCCCGACCGCGGCGGCTGGGGCGCCACAGTCGTCGTTCTCGCACCCGCAGGGGACACCGGCACCATCGCGCCCGGCTAGTCGAGGTCCACGTCGCGCACGGGCTTCGTCACCGGCTCGCTCTTGGCGACATCGAGCAGCTTCTTGAACTTCTCCTCCCGGATCGAGGCGCCGGCCCGCTCGTTGCGCATCGCTTCTTCCATCTTGGCCCGGGCCGCCGCCTTCTCCTCGGTGAGCGCCTGCAGACGCCCCTCGAGCGATGCCGCGGTCCTCGGCGCCTCGTGCGCCTGCGAGCCGATGATCACCTTCCGCTCGCCGTCGACCTCGAGCAGCGCCTGGCAGTGCGGGCAGGTTACCGAGAAGGTCGCCATCGTCACCCCTCCCCGGCGATTGTACCCGGCCGCCGCCTTCGCGGGGCCGTCAGGCGCCGGCGCGCACCCCGACCAATCTGTCGAGAGCGGCGAGGAAACGTTCGTTCTCGGCGTGGGTCCCGACCGACACCCGGGCGCAGTTGACCAGGCCCGGCCCGCCGACGGGCCGGATGATGACGCCGCGTTTCTGGAACGCGAGGAACAGCTCGCCGACGTCGGTCTCGAACTCGACCAGAACGAAGTTGGTCACCGACGGCGTGAACCGCACCTGGCGCCGGCGCAGCTCGTCCTGCAGGAACGCCAACTCGCGCAGGTTGTGCTCGCGCGACCGCCGCGCCCAGTCGTGGTCGTCGAGCGCGGCGACGGCCGCCACTTGCGCCAGAGAGGAGGTGTTGAACGGCGAACGCACGCGGTTGACCATCGCCACGACCTCGGCGGATGAGAGCCCGTAGCCGATGCGCAGACCGGCGAGCCCGTACACCTTGGAGAACGTCCGCAACACCATGACGTTGCGCCCCGCCTTGACGTCGGCGAGGCCGTCGGGATAGTCCGGCTGCGCCACGTACTCGTGATAGGCCTGGTCCAGCACGACGAGCGCCCGGTCGCCCACCTCGGCGAGGAAACGGTCGAGTTCGGCGCGGGTGAAGTAGGTCCCGGTCGGGTTGCAGGGGTTGGCGAGGAGGACGAGCCTGGTGCGATCCGTGATGGCGCGCGCCAGCGCCGGCAGGTCGTGGCCCCGTCCGGCGGTGGCCGGCGCCGTCACCGCCCTGCCGTTGACCTGGCGGACGGCGAGTTCGTACGACACGAACGACTGCTCCGAGAACACGGCCTCGTCCCCGTCGGCGAGGAACGCCCGCGCCAGCATCTCAATGATCTCGACCGAACCGGCGCCCAGGATCACCTGCTCGAGGTCAACCCCGTGGCGGGCGGCGATGGCCCGGCGCGGCGCGTACCCGCTTCCGTCCGGATACCGGTGCACCGTGGGGAGCGCCGCCGCCACGGCGGCGACCGCCTTCGGGGAGGGGCCGAGTGGGTTTTCGTTCGACGCCAACTTGACGATGTCGCTCACTCCCAGCTCGCGCTGGACCTCTTCGATCGGCCGTCCCGGGACGTAGACGCCCAGCTTGCGGATGTACTCCGGCACCTGTGGTCGACGCATCGTCACCTCTCCCGACCCGCCGTCCCCCGCGGC
>DAIDOU010000285.1 GCA_027458945.1 Acidobacteriota bacterium | reverse complement strand
CTGGCACTGGCGGTGCCGTTCGTCGCGTCGTACGGCCGTCCCGCGGCCGACGAGCTGCTGCGCACCGCGCTGCTCGAATACGTCCCGTTCATCGTGCTGATCGGCACGCTGTTCGTGATCGGGGGCGGCATCCTGGTGCGGGGCACGCTCCCCGGGACGCCTTGGGTGAACGCTGCGCTCATGGTCGCCGGAACCGCGCTCGCATCGTGGATCGGAACGACCGGCGCCGCGGTGTTGCTCATCCGCCCGCTGCTGCGCGCCAACCGGCAGCGGCGGCGGCGAGCGCACACGGTGGTATTCTTCATCTTCCTCGTCGCCAACATCGGCGGCGTCCTCACGCCGCTCGGCGATCCGCCGTTGTTCCTCGGCTTCCTCGGCGGGGTGCCGTTCTTCTGGAGCCTGCGCCTGTGGCGCGAGCTGCTGCTCGTCGCCGGCCTCGTCCTCGCGGCATACATCGCGCTCGACCTCTACTACTGGCGGCAGGAGGACAGAGCCGTGCGCGAGCGCTCACCCGGACCGCAGGAACCGCTGCGCCTGGAGGGGTGGCACAACCTCGTGCTCCTCGCCGGCGTCGTCGCGGCGGTCGTCGTGTCCGGCGTCTGGCGGCCGGGGACGGTGCCGCTGCTGGGGGTCGACCTTCCGCTCCAGAACCTCACGCGCGACGCGGCGCTGCTCCTCCTGAGCGTGGCGTCGCTGGCGGCGACCAGCCGCCGGACGCGGCGCGACAACGGCTACACCTGGGGGCCGGTGCGCGAGGTCGCCATCCTCTTCGCCGGTATCTTCGCGACCATCGTTCCCGTGCTGCTGGTGCTGCGCGCCGGCGAGCACGGCGCGGCCGCACCGCTCCTGGCCGCGGTCACGACGCCGGCGCGGTTCTTCTGGGGCACCGGCGTGCTCTCGTCGTTCCTCGACAACGCGCCGACGTACCTCGCGTTCCTCTCCGCGGCCGTGGGCCGCCTCTACCCCGGGGTGCCGGCGCCGGAAGCGGTCCTCCGCCTCGCCCAGGACGGCCACCCCTTCCTGCAGGCGATCGCCGCCGGCGCCGTGTTCATGGGAGCCAACACCTACATCGGCAACGCGCCGAACTTCATGGTGAAGTCGATCGCCGAGGAGGCCGGGGTCGAGATGCCGTCGTTCTTCGGCTACGTCCTCCGCTACTCGCTCCCGTGCCTGGTCCCCGTCTTCCTGATCGCGACGTGGGTGTTCTTCCTCTGAGGAGCCAACGACCATGAGCCAGTGGTACGAGATCGTGGTGAGCGGCGCCGAGAGCGCGGTGCGGGGCTTCGTTGCCGGGTTGGAGGCGGAAAGCGGGGGCCTGGAGGCGGCCGTCTTCGGCCGCGATCTGGACCTCGAGGCGCATCGCCTCGCGCAGCGCTTTCGCGAACTCCTCTCGCACGGCTCGCGGCATCTCGTGTTCGCGCCGACCGGCCTCGCGCTCGACCTGGTCGCGGCCCTCCGCCGCCACGGAGCCGAGGCCGACCTCGCGCTCGCGGGCTTCGCGGAGGTCGTGCGCGCGCGTATGGGCTTCTCGGCCCGTGCGTTTTCGCGGGAGGTGGCTGGCCGGATTCGGGCCGAGCTGCTCGAGGGTTGGCCGCCGGGGGTCGAAGGCGACGGGATCGCCCAGCGCGAGGAGCACGACCCCGACGCGAGTGGAACCGAGCTGTACACGCCGGAGCATGAGTACGTCTACCGCGCCAGCGGCGTGTTCTCCGGGCCGTTGCCCGGTGTGATCGAGCTGCGGCGCCGTGCGCTGGAGCTGCCGTTCGTCGATGTCCGAGCGCTCGAGCTGGAGACGAAGCCCGCGGCGCCGCCGGCCTAGGGTTGCGGCGCGCGCGCCGAGCGCGCCGCCTGGCGGCGCAACCTCGGGTCGTTCTCCTCGATCTCACGCACCAGGCGCACGGTGTCGCGGATGCGGCGCTCCTGCTCGCGCTTCTCGCGCTGCTGGCGCTTGCGCTGCCCGGCGGTCAGCAGCGCCGTGATCGCGCGCCCGATCCGCCAGTGCAACGCCGCGACCGGCATCTGCGCGCCGCCGATCAGCGCGCCCCAGAAGTTCGCGCGGCCGACGTTCGCCTTGCTGAAATCGGCCTTGCGGCAGTCGGCGAACCGAAACGACGCGCGGCGGCAGTTGGCGCCGACGAGGCGCGAGAAGCGTAGATCGGCGCGCGTGAAGTCGCCGCCGGAGAGGTCGGCGAGAATGAGGTCGCAACCGGAGAGGTCCGCGTCGATCGCCACCGCGCCGACGAGCGAACTCTGCCGCAGGCGGCTGCCGCGCACGTTCGCCCCCGTGAGGATCGCCCCGTCCAATTTCGCGGCTTCGAGGTTGGCCTCGCGCAGGTCCGCCCCCTCCATGCGCGCCTGCTCGAAGCGGAAGCCGCGCAGGTTGCAGCCGACGAACGTCGCGCCGGTGAGGTTCGCGCGCACCAGCGAGAGCCGCCCCAGCTTGGGCGAACGGAAGTCCACGCCGGAGAGCTGCGCGGCCGCCATCTGGACGCCCGCGAGCTCGGTGTGAAGCAGCATCGCCTCGCGGAAGTCGGCGGCCTGGGCGTCGCAGTTGGTCAGCCGCGCCCCTTCCAGGTTCGCCAGGCGGAACGTTGCGTGGCTGACGTCGGCGCCGTCGAAATCGGCGCCCTGCAGGTCGGCGCGCAGGAAATTCGCCTCGCGCATCTTGGCCTTCAGCATCTTCGCACCGGCGAGGTTTGCGCCGGGGAGCTGGATCCGGGTCGCCTCGGCCTCGCGCAGGTCCGCGCCGCCGAGGTCGTTCCCGGTGAGGTTGACGCCCTCGAGGATCGCGCCGACGAGCGTCGCCCCGGCGAGGCTCGCGCGGTCGAGGCGCGCGCCGCGCAGCGACGCGCCGGTCAGGTCGGCGCCGCCGAGGTTGACACCGTCGAGGACCGCCGCCTCGAGGTTGACCTGAGCGAGGTTGGCGCGCGAGAGGTCGCTGCCGGAGAAGTCGGCGCCGCGGAACGTCGCGCCGGCAAACACGGCGCCCTTGAGCGAGCAGTTCCGGATTTCGAGCAGGTCGAACCGGACCCCGGCGCAGCTCGCGCCGTCGAGGACCGCGCCGGAAAGGAAGACGCCCTCGATCTCGGCGTTCGCCAGGTTGGCCCCGGTCAGGTCGGCGCCGGTCAGGTCCGCCCGCGTCAGCAGCGCGCGCGACAGGTCGGCGCCGCGCAGGTCCCGGCCGGCGAGCTCCGCCTCGACCAGGTCCGGGATGATGCGGGGGTTCTCGCTACGCCAGCGCGGCCACCCCGGCGAGAGCAGCAGACGCACGTGTTCGGCGTTCGCCATGCGGGGATTCTAGCGTGGAACCGGGCCGCAGCGCTCAGCCGGCCGGCACCACCGGGCCGACGCCGCCCGGACCGGACACCAGCTTCGCCAGCTCTTCGAGCTCGCCCCGCCGCCCGGCCTCCGCGGCGACGGCGCGTGCCGCCTCGAGCTCTCGCCGGTGCGCCCACAGGCTCGCCACCACGAACTCCGGCCGCCCCCACTGCCGCAAGCCGGTCAGCTCGCCGGGCCCGCGCTGGCGAAAGTCCTCCTCGGCGATCCTGAACCCGTCGGCCGTCGCCGCGATCACCTCCAGCCGCCGCCTCGCCTCCTCCGAGCAGTCGGCGCCGGTGAGCAGCACGCAGAACGAGCGGCGGCGCCCGCGGCCGACGCGCCCGCGCAGCTGGTGGAGCTGCGCCAGGCCGAAACGCTCGGCGTTCTCGATCACCATCACCGAGGCGTTGGGCACGTCCACGCCGACCTCGATCACGGTCGTCGCGCACAGCACGCCGATCTCGCCGGCGGAGAACGCCGCCATCACCGCCTCGCGCTCCTCCGGCGGCGTGCGCCCGTGGACCGCTTCGACCCGCACGCCGGCGAGTGCCTGGCGCACCGCCCGGACGTGGGTGGCGATCGCACGGGCCGGTATCTTCTCCGACTCCTCGACGAGCGGAACGACCCAGTATGCCTGCCCGCCCGCCGCCACCTCCTTGCGCAGGAACTCGGCCAGCCGCGGCCGCGCCGAGTCGTCGCGCAGCACGGTGCGCACGGCCCTCCGGCCCGGCGGCATCTCGTCGATCACCGAGACGTCGAGGTCGCCGTACAGCGACAACGCCAGTGAACGCGGGATCGGCGTCGCCGTCATCACCAGCAGGTGCGGCGCTTCGCCTTTCTCCAGCATCGCCTGCCGCTGCGCCACGCCGAAGCGGTGCTGCTCGTCCACGATCGCGAGCCCGAGCCGCCCGAACACGACCGCGTCCTCGATCAGGGCGTGCGTGCCGACCACCAGGTGGGCGCTGCCTTCCTCCAGTCCCTGCCGCACGCGGCGCTTCTGCGCTGCGGGCAGCGAGCCGATGAGCAGCTCCGGTGCGAACGGCGTCGGCTGCAGCAACCGGCGCAGCGTGAGGTGGTGCTGCTGTGCCAGCAGCTCCGTCGGCGCCAGCAGCGCCACCTGTCTGCCCGAGGCGAGCACCACGAGCGCCGCCAGCGCCGCCACGATCGTCTTGCCGGAGCCGACATCACCCTGGAGCAGCCGGGCCATCGGGTAGCCGCGTTGCAAGTCCGCGACGATCTCCCCCAGCGCGCCCCGCTGTGCCCCGGTGAGCGCGAACGGCAGCACGCGGCGCGCGCTGGCGCGGATCTCCTCGGTGATCCGGCACGCCGCCACCCGCTGCCGCCGCCGGCGAGCGCGCTCGCGCTCGAGCACGACCGCGAGGGCCAGCAGCTCCTCGAACGCCAGCCGGCGATGCGCCGCCGTCCGGCGCGAGGCGAGCTGCTCGAACAACGAGGCGAGCGCCGTCTCGCCCGCGGGCGGGTCCGGGAAGTGGACGCGCCGCAGCGCGTCACCCAGGCCGGGGAGCTCAAGCTCGGCCGGCAGCCGCTCCGCGAGCGGGTCACCGACCGGTCCGAGCGCTGCGAGCGCCCGCGCGACCAGGGTCCGCACCCGCCGCCCCGAGAACGTGCCGAGCTTGCGGTACATCGGCACGATCCGGCCGAGATGGACCGGCTCGGCGTCCTCGTCCTCGACCTCCCACTCGGGCCCAACCAGCTGCACGCCCCACCCGCCACGAGCCGGCCGCACCGGCCCGTGCAGCCACACGCGCGAGCCCGGCCGCAGCGCCGAGGTCAGGTACGGCTGGTTAAACCACACGACCGGCAGCGGCCCGGTCCCATCGTCGAGCACGGCTTCCACGATGCGCAGGCGACGGTTGCGGGCGCGGCGCTCGACGAGCTGCACCAGGCGCCCGCTCACCGTCACAGCGCCGTCGAGGGCCGCAAGCGACCGGATCGCCCTCGGGTTGGAGCGGTCCTCGTAGCGGTGCGGCAGGTGCCAGAGAAGGTCGGCGAGCGTCGCCACGCCGGCCGCGCGCAGCGTCCTCTCGCCGGCCGTGCCGACGCCCCGGATCGCGGAAACGGGGTCGCCGAGGCCGAGGCTCATCCGCCGCTGGGAAACAGGCGCACCCGCAGGGCCACCAACGCGAGTTGCACCGCGTCGCCGTCGCCGAGCGGGCAGGGCTGCAGCGGCTCGAGCTTGACCCCGTTGACGAACGTGCCGTTGGTCGAGGGGCCGGCCTCGGTGATCGCCAGCGCCCCGTCCCGGCACTCGATCGTCGCGTGCCGCCGCGACACCGTGCGCTCGGGGTCGAGCCGGCTCAGGTCGACGTCGGGCGTCACGCCGGTCACCGGATCGTGTCGGCCGAGGGTCGTCGCGCCCTCGATCCGCAGCGGGAAGAGGCGCCCTGACCCCTCGTGCGCCAGCACCGCGCGCGCCTCGAACCCCTGACCCGCGGGCGCCGGTGCGAATGCGGCCAGCTCGACGCGGGTGCCGGCATCCTCGAAGCGGCGGTTGGTCTCCCGCAAGCGCTCGGCCAGCTGCATCATCATGCGAACCGCGATGTCCGGCTTGCGGCGCAGCAGCTGGTCGAGGTCGGTGCTGCGCAGTTGC
>DAIDOU010000284.1 GCA_027458945.1 Acidobacteriota bacterium | reverse complement strand
GTCGCCTTGATCGGGATCGCCGACTGGCAGAACGGGCAGTCCTTGGTCGTCGGCGCCGCCGCAGGAGCCGGCTTCTGCAGGCGGTTGACCTGCTTGATGAGCAGGAAGATGACGAACGCCACGATGACGAAGTCCAGGATCGTGTTGAGGAACGTGCCGTAGGCGATCACCGACGCGCCCGCCTTCCTCGCGTCGGCGAGGCTGGCGTACGGGGTTCCCGAGAGGTTGATGAACAGGCTGGAGAAATCAACCTTCCCCAGGATCAGCCCGATCGGCGGCATGATCACGTCGTTGACGAGCGACGTGATGATGCGCCCGAACGCGGCGCCGACGATGATGCCGACGGCCATGTCGAGGACGTTGCCTCGCATGGCGAACTCTTTGAACTCCTTGAGCATTTCCGCCTCCTTTTCCCTCGGTCGGGTGCCAGCGTGTGACGCCAGGATAGCCGATCGGGGTGCGCCGATAAAGCCCGCCGCGCCGCCGGTGAGCTAGCATGACCGTTGCCTGCGGCCGGCGTCACGGCAACCGGCGCCGCCGCATCGCAGGGGAGGCTCGATGAACCGTCCGACGCTCGTCCTGGCCACCGCCCTCGCCGTGCTCGGCGCCGCCGCCGCGCACGCCGACAAGCGCGCGTTCACCATCGCCGATCAGTACCGCATCGTCGGCGTCTCCGACCCCGAGGCCAGCCCCGACGGGCGGCGCGTCGTCTACGTCGCGTCGCACACCGACCTCGCCGCCGCCAAGCGCTGGTCGGAGCTGCGCATCGTCGGCGCCGACGGCTCCGGCGACCGGCCGCTCACCCAGGGGCAGCACCTGGACGGGTCGCCGCGGTGGTCGCCCGACGGCACGACGCTCGCCTTCGTCTCCAACCGCAGCGGCGACACCGACCAGGTCTTCCTCCTCCCGCTCGACGGCGGCGACCCGCGCCAGTTGACGACGTTCCCGATGGGGGTCGGCGACCCGGTGTGGTCGCCGGACGGGCGCTTCGTCGCCGTGACCTCCGAGGTCTACCCCGAGTGCGGCGCCGACGCCGCGTGCAACGAGAGGATCTCCAAGGCGTGGAGCGACGGCCCGCTGCACGCCCACATGGCCGACTCGCTGCTGTACCGCCACTGGACGACGTGGCGCGACGGCACCTACAGCCACGTGCTGCTGGTGAAGGTCGCGGACGGGACGATCACCGACCTCACCCCGGGGGCGTTCGACTCGCCGGTGTTCAGCCTCGGCGGCGAGACCGGCTACGCGTTCGCCCCCGACTCCCGCGAGCTCGTCGTCGCCTCCAACCACGACGCGGTGCCGGCCCGCTCCACCAACGCCGACCTCTGGGCCGTGCCGATCGACACCGACGGCAAGCCGGGCGCGGCGGCCGACCTCACCGCGGCGAACCGGGCGTGGGACGGCTCGCCGGCGTACTCCCCCGACGGCCGCTTCATCGCCTACCGCACGCAGCGCATCCCCGGCTACGAGTCCGACCTCTTCCGCATCGCGGTGTACGACCGCAAGGCGAAGACCGAACACGTCCTCACCGAGGCGCTCCGCAACTGGATCGACGACTTCCGCTGGACAGCCGACGGCAAGCGCATCGTCTTCCAGGCCGAGGTCGAGGGGCGCACGCCGCTGTTCGAGCTCGACCCGACCTCCGGCACGATCCGCCCGCTGGCGGACGACGCCACGATCGACGCCTGGCAGTTCCTGCGCGGCGGCCTCGTCTACGCGCGCCGCTCCGTGGCGGAACCGTCGGAGCTATACCGCAGCGACCTCGACGGCGCGCACTGCGCGCCGCTGACGCAGGCCAACCGGGCACTCCTCGCCGAGGTGGACGTGCGCCCGGCCGAGCGGATGTGGGTGGACGGGCCGGACGGGCGGCGGATCGAAGTCTTCATCGTCAAGCCGCACGGCTTCGACCCGACGAAGAAGTACCCGCTCATCCTCAACGTCCACGGCGGGCCGCGGTCGCAGTGGGGCGACGCGTACCGCGGCGACTGGCAGGTCTACCCCGGCGCCGGCTACGTCGTGGCGTTTCCCAACCCCACCGGCTCCACCGGCTACGGCCAGGCGTTCACCGATGGGATCGCGAACGACTGGGGCGGGAAGGTGTTCGCCGACGTGATGGCGGTGACCGACGCGATGGCGAAGCTTCCGTACGTGGACCCGGCGCGCCTCGGCGTGATGGGGTGGTCGTACGGCGGATACATGATGATGTGGCTCGAGGGGCACACCGACCGGTTCAAGGCGATCGCCGCGATGATGGGGGTGTACGACCTGCGCGCGATGCACTCCTCGACCGAGGAGCTATGGTTCCCCGAGCACGACCTCGGCGGCGAGCCGTGGACCAGCGACGAGTACCGCAAGTGGTCGCCGTCGGAGTACGTGAAGTGGTTCCGCACCCCGTGCCTGGTGGTGACCGGCGAGCGCGACTTCCGCGTGCCGTACACGCAGTCGCTCGAGTTCTTCACCGACCTGCAGGAGATGAAGGTGCCGTCGCGCCTGGTGGTGCTGTCGAAGTCGGGGCACTGGCCTTCGTGGTACGAGATGGCGTTCTACTACGACCTCCACCTCGACTGGTTCCACCGCTTCCTCGGCGGCGGCCCGGCGCCGTGGGACCCCGAGAAGTTCCTGCGCAACGAGGTGTTCGAGAAGACGAAGTAAGCGGCCTGGCGGCCGCTCACGGGGCCGGCGTCAGGCGGGCGCCGGCCGCGGGGTAGCTGGGAACGAGGCGCAGCGGCGCGGCCGCGGCGCGCTCGTCGGTGACCGCCTCGAGCATGACGCGGCCGGCCATGTCGCGGGCCACCGGCAGCTCGAGGAGGTACAGGACCGTCGCGGTGACGTCAGCGAGCTGCGCGCCGCGCAGCCGGGTGCCGGGGCGCACGCCGGGGCCGAAGAAGAAGACGAAGCCGTCCGGGGAGTTGACGGGCGTCACACGCCACCGCCCGGCCGGCGCGCCGAGGTGGATGAGGCGTTGCCACGGCGACGGCGGCGCCAGGCCGTACGGGGAGACCACGACGAGCAGCGTGTCCTCTCCCATCGTTTCCCATAGCTCGCGCAGTTGCTCGTCGAGCAGGCGCGCCGCGATCCGGAGCACCTCCTGACCCTCCGTTCCCTGCGACTCCTCCGGGGTCCAGCGCGGGCGCAGGTGGGCCGCGAGCTCGAAATCCACCGCCAGCGCGTCCACCGGGTGGGCCAGCGCCCGCCGCCTGGCGATGGCGCCGACGTCGGCAGCGAGGGCGAACGAGTTGCGGGCGTCGCCGGCGAGGTGCGGGGCGACGCGCAGCACCGGCCCCAGCGCCGCCTGGATCTCCGGGTCGAGCGACGCGGCCTCGACCGCGGCGGCGGCCGTCGGGCGGGCCACGGTCCAGGTGCCGCGCGCGTACGGTGGCCACCCCACGAGCCCGACGCGCCGGCCGGTGTCGAGAAGGATCCGCCAGAGCGTGGCCCGCGCCGGGGAGAGGATCGGCGCTCGTGCCCACGCCCGCCACGGGAGCTGGTGCGGCGACGGCCAGGGGCCGGCCAGCAGCAGCGTGACCGGGTCCGGCGTCAGCCACGGGACGCGGTAGGAGGTGCGGCCGAGGACGCCGTGCACCGCCGGGGCGCAGCCGGTGACCAGCGTCGCCAGCGTCGCGGAGTGGGTGTACGGGCGCACCGTGCGCAGCTGGCCCCACGCGCCGCCGGCCCAGCAGCTGTGCAGGAACGGCATGTCGCCGCGCTCGAGCAGCGGCAGCAGCCAGGGGAGGTCGGCGCCCTCCCACGACACGAACAGCAGGCGGTGCGCCGGGGCGAACGGCTGCGCCTCGATCGTCGGCGCCTCGGAGCGAGGGCGCGGCGCCACGGCCCAGATCCCCCACAGCCAGCCGACGAGCAGCGCCGCGGCCCAGGCCGAGCGCTCGAGCGCGTGCCGCCGTGGCCTGCGGCGGATCGCCAGCACCAGGTAGACGAGCCAGTACAGCGTCGCCACCGACGCGGCCCAGGCGAGGGAGTGGCGGTTGTCCTTGAGCAGGAGGTCGCGCGTCTCCGCGCGCGTCCACCACGCGACGCCCGCGACGAGGAACGAGACGGCCGTCATCAGCCACCGCCACATCCCGACGCTGAAGCGACGCCCGGCCGTGAGGTACGGCATGAAGATCGCGGCGGCCTCGCTGGCGGCGAAGAACGCCCCGCCGATCCACACGGCGCCCCAGCTGGCCCACGCCGCGAACGCCAGCGCGACCTTGAGCGGCGGCAGCGTGACGTCGGGCCAGAGGAGCAACTGCACCGGCGCCAGCGCCGCGCCGGCGACCGCACCGGCCGCGACGCTGTGGCCAAGGCGGCGGAGGTGACGCATAATGCCAGGGCATGATAGCCCGTCGCGACCTGGCCGTGCGCGTCGCGGTGCGCACCGACCTCTCCCCCACCTGCTTTCGCATCGTCGTGGCGACGCTGGAGCCGTTCGCCGCCGTCCCCGGGCAGTTCGCGATGGTGGCGTGCGGCGAGGGGCTCGACCCGCTGCTGCGGCGCGCCTACTCGATCGCCGGGGTCGCCCGCGACGGCGAGCGGACGCTCGTCGAGCTGATGGTGAAGGAGGTCGGGCGCGGCACCGCGCGTCTGCGCCGCCTGCCGGTGGGGGCCGAGATCAAATTGCTGGCCCCGCTCGGCAACGGCTTCACGCTTGGGGCCGGCGGCGGCGCCCGGCTGGTGCTGGTGGCCGGCGGGATCGGGCTGCCGCCGGTGCTGTTCGCGGCCGAGCGGCTGGCCGAGGCGGGCACCCCGTTCGACCTCTTCCTTGGCGCCGCCACGGCCGCCGAGCTGCTCGACGTGGAGCGCGCCGCCGCGGCCGCGACCGCCGCGGGAGGGGAGCTGGTGCTGGCGACCGACGACGGCAGCCGCGGCGAGGCGGGGTTCGTCACCGCCGCGCTCGCACGCCGCCTCGACGAGGGGCGGCGCTACGAGCGCGCCCTCGCCTGCGGCCCGAACCCGATGCTGCGCGCGCTGGCGCGGCTGGCGCGCGAGCGCTCGCTCGCGGCCGAGCTGTCGCTCGAGGAGCCGATGGGGTGCGGGGTCGGCGTCTGCCTCGGCTGCGTCGTCGAACTGGCGGACGGGAGGCTCGTCCCATCGTGCAAGGAGGGGCCGGTGTTCGAGGCGTCGCGCCTGGCGGCGAGGTGGTCGGCGTGAGCGTGCGCCTGGAGACCGCGGTGGGCGCGCTGCGCCTCGCCAACCCGGTGATGGCGGCCTCCGGCACGTTCGGCTACGGGCTCGACCTCGCCGACCTGTGCCCGCCGGAGCGCCTCGGCGCGGTCGTGTCGAAGGGGCTGTCGCCGCGGCCGCGGTCGGGGAACCCGATGCCACGCATCGTCGAGACCGCGGCCGGGATGATCAACGCGATCGGCCTGCAGAACATCGGCGTCGAGGCGTTCTGCCGCGACGCGCTCCCCGAGCTGCGCGTGCGCGGGGCGGTCGTGGCGGTCAACGTGTTCGGCGCCCGCCTGGAGGAGTACCTCGAGGTGATCGCGCGCTGCGAGCGCGAGGACGGGATCGCGGCGTACGAGCTCAACGTGTCGTGCCCGAACGTCAGCGCCGGCGGGATCGAGTTCGGCCACGACCCGGCGCTGCTCGAGGCGCTGACCGCGCGCTGCCGGGCGGCGACGCGCCGCCCGCTGTGGGTGAAGCTCTCCCCCAACGCGCCCGACCTGACCGCGACCGCGCGCGCGGCGGTGGCCGGCGGCGCCGACGCGCTGACGCTCATCAATACCGTGCGCGCGCTGGCGATCGACGCCGCGGCGCGCCGCCCCGTGCTCGCCAACGGCATCGGCGGCCTCTCCGGGCCGGCGATCAAGCCGGTCGCGCTGCGCATGGTGTGGGAGGTGCACCGGGCGCTGCCGGAGGTGCCGCTGGTCGGGATCGGCGGCGTCGAGACGGGCCGCGACGCGGCCGAGTTCCTCCTCGCCGGGGCGAGCGCGGTGCAGGTGGGGACCGCGATCTTCCGCGAGCCGGCGGCGCCGCTGCGCATCCTCGGGGAGCTCGAGCGCTTCTGCGCGGAGCACGGCGTCGCGGACGTGCGCGAGCTGATCGGAGGTCTGCAGTGGCGCTGACGCGAAACCAGGCCGTCTCGCACCTGGCGGTCGCGCTCGACACCTCGGAGCGCGACGAGATCGTGCGCCTGGCCCGTCTCCTCGCCGGCCGGGTCGGAACGGTCAAGCTCGGGCTCGAGGCGTTCACCGCGCACGGCCCGGAGCTGGTGCGCGAGGTGCGGGACCTCGGCGTGCCGGTGTTCCTCGACCTCAAGCTGCACGACATCCCGAACACGGTCGAGCGCGCGGCGCGCAACGCGGCGCGCCTCGGGGCCGCGCTTCTGACGGTGCACGCCTCCGGCGGCGAGGCGATGCTGCGCGCGGCGGTGGCCGGCGCGGCGGCCGCCAAGCGCCCCCCGCTCGTGCTCGCGGTCACCGTGCTTACGAGCCTCGACGACCAGGCGCTCGAGGAGCTCGGGATCCCGGGCGGCGCGGCGGCGCGGGTGCGGGCGTGGGCCGAGACGGCGCGGCGCG
>DAIDOU010000283.1 GCA_027458945.1 Acidobacteriota bacterium | reverse complement strand
ACCTTGACGTTGGCCACCGACCAGCCGGTGAGGTCGGCGACCTCGGCCACCGCCATCCCCTCGAGCACGGTGAGCGTGAGCACGAGGCGGTCCGCGGCCGGCAGCCGGGCGAGGATCTGCTCGGCCGTGAGTCGCGCTTCCTCCCGCGCGAGGTGAGCCGCGGAGCCCTCGCCGTCGGGCGAGACGTAGCTGGCGACGAACGCCTCGGGGTCGCCGCCGAGTTGCGAGAACCCGACCTCGGGCCGGGCGCGCTGCCGCCGGAGCTGGTCGTAACAGGCGTTCACCGTGATGCGGGCGAGCCAGTGGCCGAGGGGGACCTCACCGCGGTAGCCCGGCATCCCGCTGTACGCCTTCACGAAGACCTCCTGCACGATCTCTTCGATCGTGTCGGCGCGGCGGAAGAACCGCCCGGCGATCCGGGCCACGCGGCCGTGGTGGGCGCGGACGAACTCCTCGAACGCATCCTCGTCGCCCGCCAGGATGCGGGCGGCGGCCTGCCGGTCGTGCGCGAGGTCGTGCGTCAGTTCATCCACCGCCGACCCACCTCCCGGCCGGGTGACGGCCGCCGCACCGCCGATCTCGAGCCGCGCCGCGCTCCCGTCCATCCGCTCCCCTCGATGAGGGGGACGGCCACGGGAGGGGTGCGGTTACAGGCGAGCGGGAGGGCCCGCCGGCGGCTCAGGCGCCGCGCTTGCCCAGCTCGTGATCGAGGTAGTACAGGGCGCCGGGGGCGTCCCCGATCGCCTGCAGTCGAGTCACGATCGGATCGAGGGTGGCCTCCTCCTCGACCTGTTCCTTGACGAACCACTGCAGGAGGTTGGCGGTGGCGTGGTCCTTCGCGGCGATCGCCTTGTCCATCAAGGTGTTGATCCTCTTGGTGATCGTCCTCTCGTGGGCGTAGGCGTCCGTGAACGCCGCCACAACCGAAGGCCACGTCCCCTTGGGCTGCTCGATCGCCGTCAGCGTGACCGCGCCGCCGCGCTCGTGCACGTAGTCGATGAACTTCAGCGCGTGCGACATCTCCTCCTGCGCCTGGGCGCGCATCCAGCGCGCGAACCCGCCGAAGTTCGCCTGCTGGAAGTGGGTCGACATCGCGAGGTAGAGGTAGAACGAGAAGATTTCGGCGTTGATTTGCTCATTGAGCGACTTCTCCATGGCCTTGCTGATCATCTGGCGTCTCCCTTCGTCGTCGGCCTCGGCCCCGGGGCTCGTGCGCCGCCAACAGTTGCCCGGCAGCCGGCCCGTGGTGATTGTGCGACTCCCTTGCGAACCCAGCGTAGCAGCCGGGCACCACCGTGTCCACAACGGCCGGAAACAAACCCGGGCCGCGGCTGTTCTAGGGTTCGATGCGACACGATCCCGAGGCTGATCGCGCGGCTGCGTCCGCCCGTTCCAGCGGGTACCGGGAGAGACCGCGGGAGGCGGTGGCATGAGCGCCGGCAAGCCCGGCACCCTCGGGGCGCTGCGCGCGTCCGGCTACGCCTCCCGGCCCGTCAAGCAGGAACTGCGCGAGAACCTCGCCGTCCGGCTACGCAACGGCGGGCCGCTCTTCCCCGGCGTGGTCGGCTACGAGCGTACCGTGATCCCGGGGATCGTCAACGCGCTGCTGGCGCAGCACGACTTCATCCTGCTCGGCCTGCGGGGACAGGCCAAGACCCGCCTCCTGCGCGCTCTGGTGACGCTGCTCGACGAGGAGATCCCGGTGATCGCCGGGAGCGAGCTCAACGACGACCCGTACCGTCCGACCTCGGCGCACGCCCGCCGGATCGTGGCGGAGGCGGGCGACGAGACCCCCGTCGAGTGGCTCCCGCGCGAGGCCCGCTACAACGAAAAGCTGGCCACCCCGGACGTCACCATCGCCGACCTGATCGGCGATGTCGACCCGATCAAGGCGGCCACCCGGCGCCTCACCTACGCCGACCCCGAGGTGATCCACTTCGGCATCGTGCCCCGCACCAACCGCGGGATCTTCGCCATCAACGAGCTCCCCGATCTCGCCCCGCGGATCCAGGTCGGCCTGCTCAACATCCTCGAGGAACGCGATATCCAGGTCAGGGGTTTCCCCATCCGCATCCCCCTCGACATTGTGATGGTGTTCTCGGCGAACCCCGAGGACTACACCAACCGCGGCTCGATCATCACCCCGCTGAAGGACCGGATCTCGTCGCAGATCCTGACCCACTACCCGAAGGACGCCGCCACCGCGCTCGCGATCACGCGGCAGGAGGCGTGGCGTTCGCGAGGGGGACCGCGGGTCGCCATCCCCGAGGAGGTCGAGCTGCTCGTGGAGGAGATCGCCTTCGCGGCCCGCGAGTCCGACCTCGTGGACCAGAGCTCGGGGGTTTCGGCACGGGTCGCGATCGCGGCGATGGAGCTCCTCGTCTCCAACCTCGAGCGCCGCGCGCTGGCGACCGGCGAGGAGCCGGTGTGGCCGCGCCTCGTGGACGTGCACATGCTGCTGCCGGCGATCACCGGCAAGGTCGAGATGGTGTACGAAGGCGAGCAGAAGGGCGCCGAGATCGTCGCCAGGGCGCTCGTCGGCGCCGCGGTGAAGAAACGCTTTGCCGCGCGCTTTCCGGCACTCGGGCGCGACGCCGGGCCGGGGGAGGAAGGCGGGCCGTATGCGCCGATCGTGGCGTGGTTCTCGGCCGGCAACGAGGTGACGCTCTCCGACGAGCAGCCGGTTGCCGAGTACGAGCGCGAGCTCGGCCGGGTGCCCGGTCTGCTCGCACTCGCCGAGCGCCACGGTGCGAGCCGGGAGGAGCGCGCCTTCGCCGCCGAGGTGATCCTCGAGGGGCTCCACCAGCACGGCAAGCTCGCCCGGGAGGACCTCGACAGCACCGTGAGCTACAAGGAGGCGCTGAAGTTCCAGCTCATGCGCCGCGTCGCCCGCTCCGAGGGCCGTTCCGATGCGAACTAGACC
>DAIDOU010000282.1 GCA_027458945.1 Acidobacteriota bacterium | reverse complement strand
CTCGGGTGGGATCGGCGCCCGCTCCGCGTGCGCGGCGGGCTAAGCTTCCGCGTGGCCCGTCTCGGTCCTCGTGCTCTAACCGGATCCGAGCGGTACGTACACCTGCGTTCCCTGACGAGCGCGGGCGATCTGTTCGACGAGGTTCTCGAAGTCCTCCGCCTTGTTGACGAAGTCGATCTCGTCGGTGTTCACGACCAGCAGCGGCGTCTCGGAGTAGCGGTAGAAGAACGCGTTGTACGCCTCCTTGAGCCGCGCCAGGTAGTCGGGGTCCATGTTGCGCTCGAACTCACGGCCACGCATGCGGATCCGGCGCAGACACGTCTCCACCCCCGCCTCCAGGTAGATGACGAGGTCGGGCTTCGGCAGCCGGACCGTGAGCAGGCGGTAGAGCCGATCGTAGAGGCGGAACTCCTCGTCGTCGAGGTTCATGCGGGCGAAGATCCGGTCCTTCGGCATCGTGTAGTCGGCCACCACCAGGCGGGTGAAGAGGTCCATCTGAGCGACCTCGACGTGCTGCTGGTGGCGCGAGAGGAGGAAGAAGAGCTGCACCTGGAACGCCGCTCCCTCCTTGCCGCGGTAGAACGGCTCGAGGAACGGGTTGGCGACGTCCTCGAGGATCTTCACCCCCTCGAAGCGCGCCGCGAGCAGCTCGACGAGCGAGGTCTTGCCGACACCGATCGGGCCTTCCACGGCGATGTGTCGCGCGGCGAGGGTGGTGACCGTCATGCGCGGACCATGATATCAAGGAGGTAGAACGCGAACATCACGAGCGAAAGGACGCCGTTGGCGGTGAAGAACGCGGTGTCAAGACTCTCGAGCCGGCCGGGCCCGATCAGCGTGTGCTGCCAGATCAGCAGCACGGCCGCGGCCGCGGTCCCGGCCCACAGCCCCCACCCCCCGATGCGCCAGGCGAACGCGGCGAAGCCGAGCGCCGCCGCGGCGTGCAGGACGCGCGCCAGGACGATCGCGCGCGCGGCGCCGAGGCGCGCCGGGAGGGAGTGCATGCCGGCGGCACGGTCGAACGCCTCGTCCGGGAGCGAGTAGAGGATGTCGAAGCCAGCCACCCACGCGGTCACCGCGCCGGCCAGCAGGAGCGGCGGCAGCGCAAACGCGCCGCGCACCGCGAGCCACGCCCCCACCGGCGCGATGCCGAGTCCGAGGCCGAGCCAGAGGTGCGAGAGACGGGTGAAGCGCTTGCTGTACGAGTAGCCGAGCACCCAGGCGAGCGCGACCGGCGCGAGCGCCAGGCAGAGCGGGTTGAGCCGCCATGCCGCCACGAGGAACACGGTCGCGCCGACCCCCACCAGCGCCCAGGCGAACGGCCGCCCGACGCGCCCAGCGGGAAGCGCGCGCCCGGCGGTGCGCGGGTTGCCGGCGTCGAAGGCGTGGTCGGCGAGGCGGTTGAACGCCATCGCCGCGGTGCGGGCGCCGGCCATGGCGAGCAGGATCCAGGCCACGACCGGCCACGGCGGCCAACCGTTCGCCGCGGCCATCGCGGCGATCAGCGCGAACGGCAGGGCGAACGCGGTGTGCGCGAACTTGACCAGCTCGGCCGCCTCGCGCGCCGCGGCGAGCGGCCTCACACCCCGCTCCGCCAGCGCAGGTCGGGGCGGTCCACGGCGAGGCCGAGGAGGTCGAGGAGGCGCATGCAGTAGTGCTCGACGAAGCGCGGCATCTCGTCGCCCCCGAGGTAGAACGCGGGGATCGGCGGGACCACGGTCGCGCCGGCGTGGGTGAGCGTCAGCAGCGCCTGCAGGTGGATCGCGGAGAGCGGTGTCTCGCGGAAGCCGAGGATGAGCGGCCAGCGCTGCTTCAGCGCGATGTCCCCGAGGCGCTGGCCGAGGCCGCGCGAGACGCCGGCGGCGAGCGAGCATGCGGTCGCCGCCGAGCACGGCAGCACCACGACGCCGCGCAGCAGGTGCGAGCCCGAGGCGACCGGGGCGGCGAGATCACCCTCGCCCCAGGTGCGCAGCTTGGCCCGGTCGCCCTCGCCGAGGTCGAGACCGGCCGCGAACCCAGACGGCGTCGCGCGCTCCTTGCCGAGCTCGTGGGCAAGGACGAGCGGCGCCCCGTCGGAGAGAACGAGGTGGAGCGCCGTGACGTCGGGGTGAGCCACGGCCCGCTCGGCGAACGCGGCCGCGAGGCGCATGCCGCTGGCGCCGCTGACCACGAGTCCGATCTCACACGCCATGCCGACCTCCGAGACGCCGCACCATCTCCTGCCGCCAGCGGCCGTCCTCCAGGAAACGCCGGGCGACAGCGAAACCGTCCCGGCGGTAGAGCGCGACCGCGCCGGTGTTGTCGCGGTCGACCTCGAGCGCGAGCCAGCGCGCCGACGCGGCGCGGGCGCGCGCGATCGCGTCGGCCAACAACTCTCGCCCGACGCCGCGGCGGCGCCAGCGCGGCTGGACGGCGAGCGAGGCGAGGTGGGTCACGGGCGCGGCGGGGAGCAGCACGCTGGCGGCAACGACGAGGTCGCCGCGCGCGATGACGACCACGGTCCACTCGGGTTCGATGACCACCTCCCGCCACGCCGCCGGCGACCACGCCCGGGCCGCGAAGCAGACCCGGTCCAGCTCGACCAGGGCAGGCAGGTCGACGGGTCGCGCGAAGCGCGCCACCGCCGAGTGTCCGCTGTCGAGAGCGTCGTCGGGTGTGAAGGTTTTCTGACACGCCACGGTGCTGGTCCTCGCTGACTTGGCGCCACAACTGACAGCAAAGCTTACCACCTCGACGCGGCGGGCCGGTTCGAGAACTGCGGCCTAACGCACTACGAAACAAGTGTTTATGTCGTCGCGGCCGGGCTGGCACGCGGTTCGCGCAGGAAGCGGCCGGAGGTGAGCGATGAACCACGGGCCGTAACCGTCGCCCCGCGACCGCAACCCGGCCGGACACCGGCCAACGATCGACCGGCAGCTCGAACCCGAAAGGAGATTCACCATGACGTCGAGAGCCCTGATGTGCATGACGCTGGCGGCCGCGCTGGCCACCGGCGTGCTCGCGGCGGCCCCGCCCGCCGGAGGGCAGGTCAACATCAACACGGCGACCGTGCAGCAGCTCCAGCTCCTCCCGCGGGTGGGACCGGCGCTGGCCCAGCGCATCGTCGACTTCCGCACCGCCAACGGGCCGTTCAAGGCCCCGGAGGAACTCGCCCGGGTCAAGGGGATCGGGGAGAAGAGCTTCTCCCGGCTGCAGCCGTACCTCACGACGAACGGCGCCACGACGCTCACCGAGAAGGTGCGGTCGCCGCGCAAGGACACCTCCGGCGCGAAGGCGCAGCGCTGAGCGCACGGGCAACGGTGATGACCAACAACTGAAGCGAACCAACAGAGATGGCGTGGACGGCCGGGGGCGGCTCGCCGCCCCCGGGTTCGCCGGAGGTCGTCATGACGAGGCAACGCGGATACTCACTGCTCGAAACACTTGTCGGACTGGCGCTGCTCGCCCTCGTGGCGGCGCTCGTGCTTCCCGACCTCACCGAGGTGCGGCGCCGCACCGACCTGGTGCGCCTGGCCCGGCAGGTCGCCGCTGACGCCCTGCGCTGCCGCATCGAGGCACTGACGAGCGGGCGCAACGTCGGCCTCGTGTTCTGCGAGCTGGACGGCCGCCCGTACTACGTGATGG
>DAIDOU010000281.1 GCA_027458945.1 Acidobacteriota bacterium | reverse complement strand
GCTCGGCGGCGGCGTGACCGGCGCGGGCGCGGCGTTGCTGCTGCAGTGGTGGACCAACGCCGTCGACTACCCGTACCGGATCAGCGGCAAGCCGTTCTTCGGCCTGCCGGTCGCGATCCCGATCACGTTCGAACTCACGATCCTGCTGGCGGCGATCGGCGCCTTCGTCGGCCTGATGATTGCGAACCGCCTGCCGCAGCTCTACCACCCGGTGTTCGAGAGCGCACGCTTTCGCGCGCGCGCCACCACCGACCGGTTCTACGTCGCGGTGCGGGCCGACGACCCCAGGTTCGACCCCGACGGGACGCGCTCGTTCCTCGAGGCGGCGGGCGCGCGCAGCGTCGAGCGCCTGGAGGAGGAATGATCCCGCGCCCGCTCGTCTACGGCGGCATCCTGCTGGCCGCGCTGGCGCTGATCCCGCTCGCGCTGATCGCCCGCGCCCGCGTCACCACCTCGAGCGAGCCGCGGATCCAGCTGATCCGCGACATGGGCCGGCAGCCGAAGTTCAAGACGCAGTCGGCCGACCCGATGTTCGCGGACGGGCGCGCGATGCGCCCCGAGGTGCCGGGGACGGTGGCGCGCGGCGAGCGCCACGCGAACGCCGCGTTCTGGATGGGGCGCACAGCCGACGGCTGGGTGACGGCGTTCCCGGTGCCGGTCACCGACGCGCTCCTGCGGCGCGGGCAGGAGCGCTACGACATCTTCTGCGCGCCGTGCCACGGCCTCGCTGGCTACGGCGACGGTCCGGTGGCGAAGCGCGCCGACGCGCTGCAGGAGGGGACGTGGACGCCGCCCTCCTCGTACCAGACCGACCTCGTGCGGCAGCGGCCGCTCGGCTTCATCTTCAACACGATCACCAACGGGATCCGCAACATGCCGGCGTATGGGCCGCAGGTCCCGGCCGCGGACCGCTGGGCGATCATCGCGTACGTGCGGGCGCTCGAGCGCAGCCAGGACGCCCGCATCGACGACGTGCCGCCGGAGCTGCGGCACGAGCTGAGGTAGGGGTGGGGAGCCGATGAGCCACGGCCTCGAAGTCGTTGCCGAACAGCGCCGCCTCGGCCCGCTCGGCGCGCGTCTGTGGCGTCGCGCGGCGCTGGCCGGCGCCGGCGCGATCGCCGTCAGCCTGGTGCTCGCCGCCGCCACGCCCGGCGGCTGGCAGCGCTTCTTCTTCGCCTACCTGATCGCGTTCGTCTACGTGCTGAGCCTCGCCCTCGGCGCGCTCTACTTCGTCCTCCTGCACCACCTCACGAACTCGGGCTGGAGCGTGGTCGTGCGCCGGATCGCCGAAACGTTCGCCGGCACGCTCCCGTTCATCGCGGTGCTCGGCGTGCCGCTGCTGTTCGGGCTCGGCGCGCTCTACCCGTGGGCGCGGGCCGGATACGGGGGAGGCCACGCGAACGGCGCCTACCTCAACGTGCCGTTCTTCGTCGTCCGCTGGGTCGTCTACGTCGCGGTCTGGGGCGTCGTCGGCACCTACTACCTCCGCAGCTCGGCGCGGCAGGACGTCTCCGGCGACGTTGCGCTCTCGGTCGCGATGCGGCGGCGCTCCGCGCCCGCCATGATCGCGTTCGCGGTCACGCTCAGCTTCGCCGCGTTCGACCTTCTGATGTCGCTCGACCCGGCGTGGTTCTCCACGATCTTCGGCGTCTACTACTTCGCGGGCGCGGCCGTGGGGGTGTACGCCTTGCTGCCGCTGGCCGCGTTCCTGCTGCAGCGCGCCGGCTTCGTGCGCAGGTCGATCACGGTCGAGCACTACCACGACCTCGGCAAGCTCCTGTTCGGCTTCGTCGTGTTCTGGGCGTACATCGCGTTCTCGCAGTTCATGCTGCAGTGGTACGCCAACCTTCCCGACGAGACGCACTGGTTCGTGGCGCGGCAGCAGCACGGCTGGGGCTGGGTCGGCCTCGCGCTGGTGTTCGGGCAGTTCCTGCTCCCGTTCGCGGCGCTGCTCTCGCGGCCGCCCAAGCGCAACCCGCGGGTGCTGGCGGCCGCGGCGGCGTGGGTGCTGCTCATGCACTGGGTGGACCTCTACTGGCTCGTGATGCCGGCCGGCAGCCCGGGATCCGCGTGGCCGCACCTCATCGACCTGACCGTCTGGGCCGGCCTGGTTGCGCTGCTGCTGGCGGCCGCGGCGTTCGTCGGGCGCGACCGGGCGCTCGTGCCGGAGGGCGACCCGCGCCTGGCCGAATCGCTCGCGTTCGAGAACGCGTGACGGGGGAGGGACGGCGTGCGAGAGAGCGGCGAACCGAACACCCCGTTGGCGGCGCTGGTCGGCATCGTGTTCGCGATCGTGCTGTTCGTCGTGGTCGTGATCCTGCAGGCGTTCTTCTACCGGCAGCGGGCGGAGGAGGACGCCCGCAAGGCCGTGGCGGTCGCGCCGGAGGAGCTCTCCCTGCTGCGGGCGCAACAGCTCGGCGAGCTGCACGGCTACCGCTGGGTCAACGAGAGCGCGGGCGTCGTCGGCATCCCGATCGAGCGCGCGATGGCGCTGCTGGTGCGCGACGGGGGGAAGTCGCCGTGGCCGCAGGTGCAGCCGCCGCCGCCCGGGCCGCCGCCCGCTCCCGCGAAGCCGGCGGGGGGAGCGAAGCGCTAGTTGGAATTCTCCCGGCGCCGCGGCGCTTTCACTGCTCGAGGGGCGGCGGTCGGACGATGGGGCTGGATGGTCTCGAGCACTCCCGGCATCGGTCCCGGGGAGGTTCTTCGATGAGGTCACGAGCGGTGGCGCTGGCGAGCGCGGCGGTGGTCCTGGCCGCCGGCTCGGCCGCGGCGCAGCGGGCCGAACCGCTGCCCAGGGCGCTCGCCGGGGTCGGTATCACCGAGCACCTCGGCGCGAGGATCCCGCTCGACCTCCAGTTCACCGCGGAGGACGGCAAGCCGGTCCGGCTCTCGGACTACGTCAACGGCACCCGGCCGGTGATCCTGACGCTGAACTACTTCCGCTGCCCGATGCTGTGCACGTTGATGCTCAACGGCCTGGTGGACGGTCTCAAGGGCCTGTCGTGGACGCCGGGCAACCAGTACGAGGTGCTCACGGTGAGCTTCGACCCGCTCGACACGCCGGCGCTCGCCATGCTCAAGAAGGAGACGTACATGGAGGATCTGGGCCGGCCCGGCGCGGCCGCCGGCTGGCACTTCCTCACCGGGACGCAGGCGAACATCAAGGCGCTCACCGGCGCGGTCGGGTTCTCGTACCGCTACGACCCGGAGCAGCAGCAGTACGCGCACCCCACCGCGGTGTTCCTGCTGACGCCGGACGGACGGGTCTCGCGCGTGCTCTACGGCGTCCAGTACCCGACCCAGACGCTCAAGCTCGCGCTCACCGAGGCCGGGGAGGGGAAGCTGGGCTCGACAGGCGACCAGATCCTGCTCTACTGCTTCCACTACGACGCCAACGCCGGGCGCTACGTAGTCGCGGCCGGGAACCTCATGCGCCTCGGCGGCGCCGCGACGCTGCTCGTGGTCGGCGTGTGGCTGGCGGCGGCATGGCGGCACAAGGCGGGCAAGGGAACGCCGACCCCGCCCCGGGAGTCGGGCTCATGACGTCGCCGGGCGGGTTCTGGATGCCGGTCGAAGGCTCGACCGGCGCCGCCGCGGTGGACAGCGTCTTCTCGCTCGTCTTCTGGGTGGCGGCGTTCTTCTTCGTCCTCATCGTGGCGCTGATGGTCGCCTTCGTCGTCCGCTACCGGCGCCGGCCCGGGCGCCTCGACGCGGAGGCGAGCCCGTCGCACAACACGCCGCTCGAGCTCACCTGGACGCTGATCCCGATCGCGATCGTGATTGTGATCTTCGTCTGGGGGTTCAAGGTCTACCTCGACGCCAACACGCCGCCGGCCAACGCCTACGAGATCTCGGTCACGGGCCAGAAGTGGAAGTGGCTGTTCACCTACCCGAACGGCCACGTGGACGAGAACCTGCACGTGCCCGTGGACACGCCGGTGCTGCTGGTCATGACCTCCGAGGACGTGATCCACGGCTTCTACATTCCGGCGTTCCGCCTCAAGCGCGACGTCGTCCCCGGCCGCTACTCGAAGGTCTGGTTCAGGGCGGTCAAGCCCGGCGACTACCAGATCTACTGCACGCAGTACTGCGGCACCGGCCACTCCGACATGTGGGCCAAGGTCGTCGTCCACCCCCCGGGCGGCTTCGAGCGCTGGCTCGAGCAGGCGAGCAACTTCCTCAAGACGCTGCCGCCGGCCGAGGCGGGACAGCGCCTCGCGGTGACGCGCGGGTGCGCCCAGTGCCACTCGGTGGACGGCACGGCGGGGACGGGGCCGACGTGGAAGGGGCTGTTCGGCAGCCACGTGCCGCTGCAGGGCGGGCGCGTGATGACCGCCGACGAGGACTACATCCGCAACTGCATCCTCGACCCAACGAAGAACGTCCCGCTCGGCTTCCAGCCGGTGATGCCGACGTTCAAGGGGCGGATCCGGGACGACGAGATCACGGCGATCATCGCGTACATCAAGTCTCTGAAGTAGGGGAAAGGTGGTCCGGAGATGACGGGCAGCGAGAGCGGGACGGCCGGGTTCGGGACGGGGGGGAACGCCCTCGGGCGCGACAACTACCTCAACCACGAGCGCGGCGTGCGCTCGTGGCTGCTGACGCGCGACCACAAGCGGATCGGTGTCATGTACCTGGTCGCGATCCTGTCCTCGTTCTTCCTCGGCGGGATCTTCGCGGAGCTGATCCGGACCAAGCTCTGGACCCCCGGCAACAGCCCCCTGATGACCGCGAACACGTACGACCAGATGTTCACGCTGCACGGCGCGATCATGATCTTCCTCTTCGTGATCCCGGGGATCCCGGCGTCGCTGGGGAACTTCGTCCTGCCGCTGATGCTCGGCGCGCAGGACGTCGCGTTCCCGCGCCTCAACCTGGCGAGCTTCTACTTCTGGATCGGCGGCGCCGCGCTCGCGCTGATCTCGATGGTCACCGGGGCGGTGGACACCGGGTGGACGTTCTACACGCCGTACAGCACGACGACCAACAGCAACGTGATCCTGATGGTTGCCGGGGTGTTCGTCCTCGGCTTCTCCTCGATCTTCACCGGGCTCAACTTCGTCGTCACCATCCACAAGCTGCGTCCCGCCGGCATGACGTGGTTCCGCATGCCGTTGTTCCTGTGGGGGATCTACGGCACCGCGATCATCCAGATCCTGGCGACGCCGGTGCTGGGGATCACGCTGCTGCTGCTGATCGCCGAGCGCGCGCTCGGCATCGGCATCTTCGACCCGGCGCTCGGGGGCGACCCGGTGCTGTTCCAGCACTTCTTCTGGTTCTACTCGCACCCGGCCGTCTACATCATGATCCTCCCGGCGATGGGCGTGATCAGCGAGCTGGTGTCCGTGTTCTCGCGCAAGCACATCTTCGGCTACTCGTTCATCGCCCTCTCCTCGATCGCGATCGCCGTGCTCTCGTTCCTGGTCTGGGGCCACCACATGTTCGTCGCCGGGCAGTCGACGCTCTCGAGCATGATCTTCTCGTTCCTCACGTTCATGGTCGCGATCCCGTCGGCGGTCAAGGTGTTCAACTGGCTGGCGACGATGTACAAGGGCTCGATCTGGCTGGCGACGCCGATGCTGTACGTGCTCTCGTTCCTCTTCCTGTTCGGCATCGGCGGCCTGACCGGGCTGTTCCTCGGCGCCCTCGCGGTGGACGTCCACCTGCACGACACCTACTTCGTCGTCGCGCACTTCCACTACGTCATGTTCGGCGGCACCGTGATCGCGTTCCTCGGCGGCCTGCACTACTGGTGGCCGAAGATGTTCGGGCGGATGTACAGCGAGTTCTGGGGGCGGATCGGCGCGCTGCTCGTGTTCGTCGGCTTCAACACCACGTTCTTCACCCAGTTCGTCATGGGCAGCCACGGCGCGCCGCGGCGCTCGTACCACTACCAGATGCAGTTCGAGCCGTACCACCGCCTCTCGACGATCGGGGCGTACATCCTCGGCTTCGGCTTCCTCGTCATCGCCGCCTACCTGGTGCACTCGCTCTTCCGCGGCCGGCCGGCGCCGGCCAACCCGTGGGGGGGCGCGACGCTGGAGTGGCGGACGAGCTCGCCGCCGCCGCACGACAACTTCGCCGTCACGCCGGAGGCGGGCGACCCGTACGACGTGGAGGCGTGGCGCTGGGACGGAGCGATCGGCGGGTACGTACAGCGCGAGCCGGCGCCGCAGCCGGCGTCGCCGTAGGGGTCAACGTGGCCGACACGCGAACGCACGCGGTGGCGCACCACTTCGACGACGCCGAGCAGCAGCGCGAGGCCGGCAAGCTCGGGATGTGGATCTTCCTCGCGACCGAGATCCTGCTGTTCGGCGGCTTGTTCTGCGCCTACGCGGTGTACCGCTCCAACCACCCCGAGGTGTTCATCTACGCGCACCGCTTCCTCGACCCGTCGCTGGGCGCGCTCAACACCGCGGTCCTGATCTGCTCGAGCTTCACGATGGCTCTGGCGGTGCGCGCCGCGCAGCTCGGGCGGCGGCGGCAGCTCGTCGGCCTGCTCGGAGCGACGATCGCGCTCGCCGTTTGCTTCCTCGGCGTCAAGGGGATCGAGTACGAGCGCAAGTGGAAGGAGGGGCTGCTCTGGGGCGCCCGCTTCCACGCCAAGCTGGCGCCCGCGCCGCCGGCGCTGCCGCAGACGCTGCCGCCGGTGCCGCCGGCCGAGGGCGAGGAGCGCTCGCTCATCCCGCCGGCGGCCACCGGGCCGTCGGGCCTGGCGCGGCCGGGCCGTGCCGAGGTCGCCGAGGGGGCGCAGGGGCCGCCGCACGACGTGCAGATGTTCTTCGCGGTGTACTTCATGATGACCGGGCTGCACGGCGTCCACGTGATCGTCGGCATCGTCCTGCTGGGGTGGATGATGGTGCGGGCGAGGCGGGGGGAGTTCGGGCCGGAGTACGCGACGCCGGTCGATCTGGCCGGCCTCTACTGGCACCTCGTGGACCTGATCTGGATCTTTCTCTTCCCGCTGCTGTATCTGATTCGCTGAGACAGGGCGGAGGGAAAAGGGAAAAGGGCAAAGGGCAAAGGGAAAAGGGAAGACGGGAAGAAACAAAGGGAAGACGAGAAGCAACTGGAAGGACGGGCAAGGAATGTGGAGGGGGACGGAATGAAGCGGGAAACCGATCGTGGCGGCCGGCTGTCGGGACGTGTACTTCACCGGCGGGGTCGTGTCTTCGGTCTTTCCTTTTCCCTTTCCCCTTTGCCCTTTCCCCTCGACTCCCGAACCAGGAGCTGCCGATGACCGAACCCACCCGTTCGCTCCCAGCCACCCCCGAGCACACGGTGGGGCACGTGGTGCCGGTGCGGGTCCTCGCGCGGGTGTGGGGCGCGCTGCTCGTGCTCACCGTGGTGACCGTCGCGGTCGCGCGCGTCGACCTCGGCAGCCTGAACCTCGACATCGCGATGCTGATCGCGACGGTCAAGGCGACGCTGGTGGTCCTCTACTTCATGCACCTGCGCTACGACCGCCCGATCCTCGCGGTCGTGTTCGCCGCCGCGCTGCTGTTCGTCGCGCTGTTCGTCTCGATCACGCTCCTCGACACCCACGCCTACGCGCACAACCTGATCCCGGACTACGGGCCGGCGCTGCCGAAATGACCGTACCGACCCGCGGCGACGGCCGCGATCGTCCCGCGCCGATCGAGACCGGCCGGCTGGGGATGCGGCTGCTGGTCGCGGCGCTCTCGATGCTGTTCGCGGCCAGCCTCGTGGCCTACCTCCTGATCCGCTCGCGCGCCCAGGCGTGGCCGCCGGCGGGGATGCCGCACCTGCCGGGCACGCTCTGGATCTCGACGCTCATCCTGCTCGCGAGCAGCGTCACGATGCAGGCGGCAGTGCGCGCCGCGCGGGCCGGTCGCGCGGCGGCGCTGCGCGCGGATATGCTGGTCACCACGCTGCTCGGCGTCGCGTTTCTCGCCTCGCAGACGCTCAACTGGTTCGCCCTCATCGCGGAGAACCTCACCGCGAAGACCAACCTGTACGGCTTCACCTTCTACGTCCTCACCGGCCTGCACGCCGCGCACGTCGTCGGCGGCCTGATCCCGCTCGCCGTGGTCACGGCGCGCGCGTCCCGCGGCAGGTACTCGCGGGAGTTCCACCCGGGCGTGGAGTATTGCGCGATCTACTGGCACTTCCTCGACGTCGTCTGGGTTGTGATGTTCGCGATACTGATGTTCCCCGCCTAAGGAGCTATCCATAAATAGGGATGGCCTTGCGGAAACAGATGATGGCAGCCGCGAGATGGACGAGGGCTAGGTAGCTGTCGTGGAGCTTCTCGAAGCGAACCAGGAGCTTGCGGAAGCGATTGAACCAGCTGTGCGCCGCCCTCAGCCACCGGTTCGACCGTCACCCTCCACTACCGCCCACTCAGCTCAGATTGCCACGTGACGCCCCTGCCACTGTCTTGGTCGGCACCTATCGTACTTGCACGATGAAGGCGCAGGGCCGTGCGCGGCCGTGCTAGGATTTTTGTGTGGTCAAATGTGATTTCAATGAGGCGCTTGCGGCAAGGGCCAACGGCGGTTCACGGACGGCGCTCTTGGATTCCTGGCTTCTTCTGGTCTGTGCGGCGATTGCGTTTTCGACATTGGTAACTCTCCACAGCACAGCGGCAGCTGCCCAACTAGAGCCTGGACGGATGGTCCGGCGCTCACTGGTTCATACGGGCGTGTGCGAGTCGGTTCTCTGGGAGGGGGGGGATAAGTATAGCACGCTGGTGGCGCAAGTTGGTGCGTTCCTCAGGGGAAACGCCGACGAGCAAGAACGAGCGAAGGAATACCTAACC
>DAIDOU010000280.1 GCA_027458945.1 Acidobacteriota bacterium | reverse complement strand
CGCGCACGGCCGGCGCGTCAGTGACGAGCGAGAACCAGGCGATCGCGAATAAGGTGACGGCGCCGGCGATGGCATCGGCGGCGTAGCCCCGTGCCCGGCCGAAGAAGAGCAGGATCCCCAGCGATCGCAGCGTGGCGCCGGTCACCATCAGCCCGCCGAGCGCGAGAGCGAGCAGCGGCGCCGGCAGCGCGCCGCGCACGCTCAGGAGCAGATACGCGACGAGCGCCACGGCCTGGCACAGCGTCCAGTGCCCGAACCCGGGGTACGTCTTCTGCGTGCGCCAGAACAGCACCAGCGCTGCGCCGAGCGCGGCGTCGACGAGCATGATCGCCACGCCCAGCGTCCTCAGATCGAGTGTGGGGGCCACAGCGCGCGCTCTCCAATCTCGGCGCCATTCTAGCCTCGGCCCGCCGGAGCGCCGCGCCCCTTGGCTCGCCTCGGCTGGTACGAGGGGGCCGGCGGCCGTGCGGCTTCGGCTGCGCTCTCCGCCCGCGGACACGCGCCCCGCGGCCACGCACGCCGCGACCGGAACCGTAGCCCCGCTGGGCGTCATCGTCACGTTGGGGCCGTCGCCGGCCGTGGCGCCCCCGGTCGGGGGGTTCGGGCAGGTCGCCACGCTGCTCAGGGCACCGTGGCCGTTAAGGCCGATGACGAGAGCGGCCGCAGCGGAGGCGTGGCTCGTGACCGTGTTCGAGCCGGAAGTACCGAGCGGCACGATGGCGGCGTTGGCCAAGGCGCCGGTGGCGGCCTTCCGGTTGATCGTGGAGACGAGCGGCCGGTTGCGGCCGGTGGGGTAGAGGCGCACGTCGCCGCTCTGGGTGCCGATGACGACGGTGAAGTTGAATGATACGGCGGCGCCGGCGGCGGGGATGCCGCACCGGCCGAGGGGGAGGTCGCGGGTCGGGGCCGCGGCGTGCGTCGCCGCCTGGCGCATCGCCAGGGGCGCGCAAGCCCACCGTGGCGGCCCCGCTGACCGGCTTGCGCGGGGCCTCCCGTGTAGCACCGGCTCGGCGGGGTGAGGTAGGCTGGGTTGGCGCCGAAGCGCGGGCCGGCGCGGGCGCGCAGACGAGCGCGGCCGCTGGCGCGTTGGCGGCGGTAAGCGTATGATGTGCTTGTGAAGGATTTGTACTTGCGTCCTGCGAAAGGATAGGCGGAAATGAAGACATTTTCTTTCCAGATCGACGCCCTCACCGGCGAGGAGTACTACGAGGTCTACCTGCGCGGGCAGCAGCTGTTCTCCGACCCGCTGCTCAACAAGGGCTCCCACTTCACCGTCAACGAGCGCGCGAGCCTCGGCCTCGTCGGCCTGCACCCGTACGGAGTCTCCACCCTCGAGCAGCAGGTCGCGCGCAGCCTCGAGAGCTACCGCCGCAAGCCCGACGACATGGAGCGCTACCTGTTCCTGCTCGGCCTGCTCAACCGCAACGAGACGTTGTTCTACCGCCTGCTCGTCGAGAACCTGTCCGAGATGCTGCCGATCGTCTACACCCCCACCGTCGGCCAGGCGTGCCTGCAGCTCTCGCACATCATGCGGCGCCCGCGCGGCGTCTACATCCACCCCGAGAACATCGCCAACATCGACCAGATCTTCGCCAACGTCTCGCTGCCGCACGTGCGCCTGATCGTGGTCACCGACGGCGAGCGCATCCTCGGCCTCGGCGACCTCGGCTCCGACGGGATGGGGATCCCGGTCGGCAAGATCAGCCTGTACGTCGCCGCCGCCGGCATCCACCCGGCGTGCTGCCTGCCGGTGAGCCTCGACGTCGGCACCAACAACCAGCGCCTGCTCGACGACCCGCTCTACATGGGCATCCGCAAGCCGCGCCTCGAGGGCGAGGAGTACGACCGCTTCATCGAGCGCTTCGTCGTCGGCGTGCGGCGCAACTTCCCCGACGCCCTGCTGCAGTGGGAAGACTTCGCCAAGCACAAGGCGTTCAAGCTGATGAAGCGCTACCGCGACCGCTGCCTCTCGTTCAACGACGACATCCAGGGCACCGGCGTCACCGCCAGCGCCGCGATGCTCACCGCGATGCGCATCAAGAAGAGCAACTTCGAGCGCGAGCGCTTCGTCATCGTCGGCATGGGCCAGGCGGGCACCGGCACCGCGCACGCGATCCGCGCGATCCTGCGCGACGACGGCCTGGCGGAGGACGAGATCCGCCGCCGCATCTTCGCGGTTGACGTCCAGGGCCTGCTCGTCGAGGACGACCCGAAGCTCGAGGAGGAGCAGCGGCCGTTCGCGCAGAAGCGCGAGGACGTCGCGGGCTGGAAGCTCGCCTCACCGGGCCGCATCGACCTCAAGGACGTCCTGCGCAACGCGAAGGCGACGGTGCTCGTCGGCTACACCGCCAAGCGCGGGATGTTCGACGAGGAGGTGCTGCGCCAGATGGCGGCCAACGACCCGCGGCCGGTGATCCTGGCGCTCTCCAACCCCACGGCGAAGAGCGAGTGCACCGCCGAGGAGGCGCTCGCGGCCACCGGCGGGCGCGCCCTGATCGCCACCGGCAGCCCGTTCGCGCCGGTGCGGGTGGGGGAGCGCGAGGTCGCCGCCGCCCAGTGCAACAACCTCTACATGTTCCCCGGCGTCGGTCTCGGCGCCCTGGTCTCGCAGGCGTCCAAGGTGACCGATCGCATGTTCATCTGCGCCAGCAAGGCGCTCGCCGCGATGGTGCGCGACGACGAGCTGGAGCGCGGGCTGCTGCTGCCGAGCATGGACGTGATCCGCGACGTCTCGTTCACCGTCGCCAAGGCGGTGGCGATCGAGGCGCGCGACGCCGGTCTCGGCCTGCTGCGCAGCGACGCCGAGCTCGGCGAGCTGATCGCCCGCGCGCAGTGGATGCCGCACTTCTACTCCTACCGCCCCGGCGTGCCGCGC
>DAIDOU010000279.1 GCA_027458945.1 Acidobacteriota bacterium | reverse complement strand
GGCGGCGATCGACCGCATCGTGCCGATCACCTCCTGGGCGGGCCACTGGCTCAACCCCGAGGTGTTCGTCTCGCTCGACGCCCTCCTGATCGTGCTGCTGCAGGCGGGGGTGAGCGTGGCCACGCGGCGTTGGCGCACGCTAAGCGCGATGCTGGTCGGCACCGCCGTGTGCACCCTCGCCTGGGTGATGCCGGCGATGTCGCGCACCGCCGCGATCGTGGCGCTGGGGATCGCGGTCTGGTCGGTCGGCGAGACGATCGCCTCCGCCCGCTTCTTCCAGTACTGCGGCACGATCGCGCCACCGGACCAGGTGGCGGTGTACCTCGGGTACTCGTTCTTCGCAATCTTCCTCGGCAACCTCTACTCGGGTCCGTGGGCCGGCTTCCTCTACCAGCGATTCGTCACCGACCGGGTCGCCGCGCACCTCGCTCCGAACTTCCACATCTTCTTCGCGGGTGTCATGCTGATGGGGGTGTTGGCGACGGTCGGGCTAGCTGTCTACGGCGCGGTCGTGGCGCCGGGTGGGCGCGCCGTGGGCGAGGCGAAGGTGGGTGGTTAGGCGGTCACATGAGGGGTGACGCGGGTGGTGCGGGCCGCTGACGCCGAGAACGGCGGCCTCGGAGATCTCGGAGGGGGTCGTGCTCGAGCGGGTCGTGTCGGGTGGCCAGACCGGTGTGGACCGGGCGGCGCTCGACGTTGCGATGGCCGCAGGCCTCGCCTGCGGTGGCTGGTGTCCGCGCGGGCGGCGCGCCGAGGATGGATCGATCCCGTCGCGCTACCCGCTGCGGGAGACGCCGGGCGCGGCGTACCCGGAGCGAACGGCCCGGAACGTTCGGGAATCCGATGCCACCCTCGTGCTGACCCTGGGGAAGCCGCGCGGCGGCACCGCGCTCACGGTCGGCCTGGCGCGCGAGGCCGGCAGGCCCCTGCTCGTCGTCGACCTGCGAACGGGCCTCGCCGGCGCCGCCGAAGTCCGCGCCTGGCTCGAGCGCGCAGCGGTGCGCACGCTCAACATCGCCGGTCCGCGCGAGAGCGAGCACCCGGGCATCCACGCGCTAGCGTCTCGCTTCCTTCGCGTCGCGTTGCCGCCCATCAAATGAGGTACCTGGTACCACAAAAATGGAAATGAGGTACCTGGTACCTGAACTACTCGTCGATGATACCGACGACGACGGAGCGCACCGGCGCATCAGGAGCGTCGAGGACCTGACGAGCGCCGTTACCCTCGTCGAGGACGATGACCCGCTGCCCCACACCCGCCCCGACGACGTCCACGGCGATCACGTACTCGCCGGTGGCGTCGCCCCCCGGGCCGGTCTTGGCGACCACGAGCAGGGTTCTGGCGTCGTAGAACGGGTGGTTGATCGTGGAGTAGACCTCACCGGTGACGCGACCGAGGATCATGACGTCGCCCCGGTCCCCGGCTGGTGGACGCGGTCGACGATGCCGACGATCGCGTGGTCCACCGGCACGAAAGAAGGGTCGAGGGCGAGCGCGGCCTCGCGGCCCCCCTCGTAATAGACCAGCTCGCCCGGGCCTGCCATGCGGGTGGCGTCGGCGGCGACGAGCGGCCGCCCGGCCGACTCGCCGCGCCGGTCGAGTGGCTGCACGAGGAGCATCGGCGTCGCCTCGAGGCCGTCGCAGACCGCGCAGGGGACGACGACGCCGATCACGCGCCCAAGCAGCATCAGCTCGACCCCTTCTCCCCGTCGAGCTCGGCAAGCGGCGCGGAAGCGAACGAGGTGCCTTTGGCGAACTGGACGGCGAGCACCTCGTGCGGCGCCGGGATGATCCTGAACCCGGCGGTCACACCGGTGGCCGCCAGCGCCGCCCTGGCGATCTCCACGGCGGCCTCGACGTCGTGCAGCTCGCCGTGGACCACCGCGAGCGCCTTGCCGGCGAGGCCGGAGTCGCCGAGGCGGATCTCGATCAGCTCGACCGGCGTCCCCTTGAGCGCGAGCTCCGCGGCGCGGACGTTGGACGACACGGTGGACGTCTCGACGATGGCGAGCGAGCCCGGTCCGATCGGCCGCCGCTGGCCGAGGATCGCGTCGTACAGCTGCGGGTGCACGTCGGCCAGGAGGACGTGGTCGAGAACGCTGGCGCCGCCGTGGAACCGCCCCTCGTCGTACGCCTCCTCGACCGCCGCCGCGGTGCCCGCGATCAGGGTGAGGAAGCGGCCGTGGCTGATCGTGCCGCAGCGCAGGAGCGCGATCGGGGAGCGCTTGAGCAGCGCGTCAGTCGCGACGATGCCGACGGCGATCTCGGCGAACTCGAGGACGGCGAGGGCGGGGTGCTCCTTCATCACGTGATCCTGAAGTGGTCGACGAGCACGCAGCGGCGCGAGCGCGAGAACGAGCGTGGCGAGGTCAACCCCTCGCCGGTCGGGCTCGCGATCGTGAACGAGCAGAACCCCTCGCCGTCGAGGCCGAGGCCGGCCTGGGAGCGGCCGTTCTTGACGAAGATGCTGCAGTTGCACTCCTTCGCCATGCGCGAAAGGTTGTCGAGGTTCTTCGAGTGCATCACGGCCGTGTGGCGGTTGCCCCCCTCGACCTCGACCGCGAGGTCGATGGCGCGGCCGGCGTTGGGCACGCGGCAGACCGGCAGGATCGGCATCATCTGCTCGGTCCACAGCAGCGGGTGGTCCTCATCCACCTCGACGACGCCGAGGCGGGTGGAAGCGGGGACGTCCATGCCGATCCTGGCGAGGATCACGCTGGCGTCCTTGCCGATCAGCCCGCGGTCGACCTCGGCGTGTCGCCGCGGTCCGTTCATCTTGGTGAAGACGATCTTCTCGAGCGCCGCGAGGCGGCGGCGGTCCACCAGCACCGCGCCGGCGCGGGTCATCGCCTTGAGGAGCCCGTCCGCGACCATGTCCACGCAGATGACTTCCTTCTCGTCGACGCAGATGATGTTGTTGTCGGTCGACGCGCCGGCGACGATGTCGCGGCCCGCCTTGTCGATGTTGGCGGTCTCGTCGACGACCACCGGTGGGTTCCCCGGCCCGGCGCAGATCGCTCGTTTGCCGGAGTTCATCGCCGCGGTCACGACCGCGCCGCCGCCGGTGACGACCAGGAGCCTGACCGCGGGGTGGCGCATCAGCTCCTGCGCCGTCGCGATCGTCGGCTCGGCCGTGCAGGCGACCGTGTTCGGCGGCCCGCCCGCGGCGGTGATGGCGGTGTTGAGCAGCGCCACGGTCTCGAGCGAGCAGCGCGCCGCGGCGGGATGGGCGTTGAAGACCACGGTGTTGCCGGCCGCGAGCATGGCGATGGCGTTGCAGATGATCGTAGAGGTGGGGTTGGTGCAGGGGGTGATCGCGCCGATCACCCCGAACGGCGCCGGCTCGGTGAGCGCCAGGCCGTGGTCGCCGGTCACCGTGGCCGGTGTCAGGTCCTCGAGGCCGGGGGTCTTCTCGGTGACCAGCCGGTTCTTGACGATCTTGTCCTCGACCCGGCCGAGCCCGGTCTCCTCCCAGGCGAGCCGGGCGAGGCGCTCGTTGTGCTCCAGCATCGCCGCGCGGATCGTGGCGATGACGCGCGAGCGCACCGCCAGCGGCTGCGCCACGAACACCGGCTGCGCCGCCGCCGCGGCCCGCACGGCCTCGTCCACCGTGGTGAACACGCCGGGCGCGCCCGTGCTCGGCCGCGCCCCGGCCCGCTCGGGCGGGCCGTCGCGGCGCAGGTCGGTGGCGATCCGGCGCGCGATCGCGTCGACGTCGTGCTCAGAAAGCCCGGCCACACCGCCTCCGATCCCCGGCGCCCGACCCCCCGGCACCGCACCGGCGAGCTCGAGGGCGCCCGCGCGTCACTTCTTGTACCTCGTCTCGCCGCCCACGGCCCAGGAGTCCACGATCGCCATCACGACCGCGTCCACCGGCCGCTTGTCGGTGACGCGGGTCTGGCGAGCCGAACTCCCCGACGCGACGAGCACCATCTCCTCCGGGCCGGCCCCGACCGCGTCGGCGGCCACGAGGAACGACCCGAGCTCGCGGCCGCTCTCGTCCACGCCGCGGACGAGCAGCAGTTTGAGCCCCGCCAGGCTCGCCTCCTTCTGGCTGGCGACCACGGTCCCCACCACCTTCGCGAGTTGCATGGGCGTGCCTCTCCGGGCCGCGCCTCCGGGCCGTCGCGAGGGCTGCCCGGGGCGAGCCGCTACTTCTTCGCCGCGGCCTTGGCCGCGGACTGCTGGCCGAGCGGCATCACCGCGTCGACGTTGAGGTGCGGGCGGGCGATCACGTGCACGGCCACCACCTCGCCGACGCGCCCGGCGGCGACCTGGCCGGCCTCGCACGCGGCCTTCACCGCGGCGACGTCGCCCCTGACGATGACCGTCACATAGCCGCCGCCGGTCTTCTCATACGACACCAGCTCGACCTTGGCCGCCTTCACGGCCGCATCGGCGGCCTCGACGACGGCCGGGAAGGACCTCGTCTCGATCATGCCTAGCGCTTCCGTCATTCCACTGCCTCCTCACTCGGCGCCGCCCACGGCGCCGTGATGAACTCGCGATGTCACGCGCCGCCGACCCGCGCGTCGCGGCCGCGGATCTCGGTGATCGCGCGCTCTGCTGCGCGGTAGCCGACGTCGATGTCGCGCTCCTCGCCGCCGAGGTAGACCCGCCCGAAGCTCCCGAAGGCGCGCACCTCGAGGATGTTGATGTCGGCCGCCTTCTCCGCCTCGTTGGCGGCGATGGCGGCGTACCCCGCCGGGGCGACCTCGAGCACGTAGAGGGTGTGGCCCGGGAGGATCATGTCGCCGTGGCGCGTGCGGTTGATGAGCTGCGTGTGATACGGGGAGATGTTGCGGATCACCTGGCTCGAGACGAGCTGCGGCTTGATCCGGTCCTCCTCGGTCAGGTCGAGCGCCTCGAGGATCGCGTGGCCGGCCTGGCGGACGTCCGCCTGGGAGTCGGAGTGGATCTCGAGCATGCCGTAGAGGCGCTCGATGATCAGCATCCCCGGCTTGACGTCCGTCGCCTTGAGCGCCACGTCGGTCACGCGCATGATCTCCATCCCGGGCGCGATCTCGATGAACAACGACGCCTGCCCCGGGGTCGGGAGGAAGCCCTGGGCCACCGTGCCGAGGAACGAGGCGAACTGCGCCTGCAGGCTGTCGAGGAAGACGTAGCACCGGAGTTCCGCCATCTCGCTACCCCTTTCGCGCGGCGAGCGCCTGCGCCTGTTCCATGATCTGCACGCTGCTGCTGCAGCCGATCCTCGTGGCTCCGGCCCGGATCATCCTGACCACGTCGTCGTAGCTGCGGATCCCGCCCGAGGCCTTGACGCCGAGCTTCCTCGGGGCCACGGTGCGCGCCATCAGCTCGATGTCCTCGACGGTGGCGCCGCCCTTGGAAAAGCCGGTGGAGGTCTTGACGAAATCGGCGCCCGCCCGCATCGCCAGCTCGCAGCCGCGCACCTTCTCGGCGTCGGTCAGCAGCGCCGTCTCGAGGATCACCTTGCACGCGGCGCGTCCTTCGCGGCACGCCTCGACGACGCCGCGGATGTCGCGCCGCACGAGCTCGTCGTCGCCCCCCTTGAGGGCGCCGATGTTGATCACCATGTCGATCTCGCGGGCGCCCTCGCGGATCGCCCGGCGGGCCTCGAGCACCTTGATCTCGGGCGGCTGCGCGCCGAGGGGGAAGCCGACGACGCAACAGACCTTGACGGCCGAGTCGCGCAGCAGCATCCGCGAGCGCTGCACGAACGACGGGTTGACGCAGACGGAGTAGAAGCCGTAGCGGCGGGCCTCGTCGCAGAGGCGCTGCACGTCGTCGTCGGTGGCCTCGGGCTTGAGCAGCGTGTGGTCGATCAGCGCCGCGAGCTGCGCCGCGGGGATCGGTGGCGCCAATGCCGGCGCCGGGCCTTGGCCGAGCAGCTCCTTGACGCGCGCCACGATGCGCTCGACGTCGCCGTCGCCGACCCCGGGGCCGCCGGTCGCCGCGGCGTGGCCGCCGCTCTCGATCTCCCGGATCAGGCGCACCCGGGCGAGGTGGCGGACCTCGGTGCAGCTCGCCCCCAGGAACACGTCGACGATGCGCTTCGCGGTCGCCGGGTCGACGTGGGCGGCGCCGAGGGTGAGGACGTTGGCGTCGTTGTGCTCGCGGGCGTTGCGGGCCAACGCCTCGCTGTAGCACGCCGCGGCGAGCACGCCGGGGACCTTGTTCGCGGCCATCGCGGAGCCGATGCCGGCGCCGTCCACCACGATACCGAACGCGCAGGCGCCGGACGCCACCCGCTGGGCGACGGCGTGGGCGAAGCGCGGGTAGTCGACGGCGTCGGTGCTATTGGTGCCGCAGTCCTCCACCGAGTGGCCGAGGCCCGCAAGGTATTCCGCCAGTTGTCGCTTGAGCTCGAAACCGCCGTGATCAGCGCCCAGCGCGATCTTCAGGTGCTGCGCCATTGCTGGATGATACAACGGTTCGCCCGATTTGCGACGACGCCGGAAGCGGGAAAAAGCAAGAGCCCGTGCACCGAAGGAGAGTCGCCTCCGGGGCACGGGCCCGAACGTTTCGAACCGGTATCTACTTCGGCGCTTCGCCGGCGGTGGCGGTCGGGTTGATGTCGTCGAGCACGATGCCGAGGTTCTTGGCTCCGGCCTCGTTGCACATGTCCATGAAGCGCGCCACCTTGTCGTACGTGAGGTTGCCGTCGGCCGCGAAGAAGACGACCTTGTTCTCGCGGCCCTTGGTGATCTCCTCGAGCTTGTTGAGGAAATCCCTCTCGGGATACTGCTCCTTGTTGATGTACATCCCGCCGGCCGCATCGAGGCGGACGACGATCTGATCCAGGTTGGTCGGGGGTGGAGTGTTCGTCACCTGCTTCGGCGGGACCTTGGTCTCGTACCCCCGCTGCAGCAACGGCGTGACGACCATGAAGATGATGAGGAGCACCAGCACCACGTCCACGAGGGGAGTGATGTTGATGTCACTCTTCATGTCCCCCATCTTGCCGCCGGTCATTGCCATGGCGTTTCTCCTTCAGACGAAAGCAGGCGCGCCGCGAGCGTCAGCTCGCCCCTTTCTTCGTTGTGATGAGGCCGACCTTGGAGAAGCCCGCTTCGTTGAGGGCCTTCATCACGTCGCGGACGTCCTTGTACTTGAGACGGCGATCTGCCTTGATGACGACCTCCTTCTGGGGGTCGGCCTTCAGCATGTCGTCCATCCGCTTGATCAGCTCGGCCTTGGTGGGGATCCAGTCCTGGCCGATGAACATCTTGCCATCCTCCTGGACCGCGACCTTGACCTGCTTCTGGCCCTCCGGATACTTCTCCGGGTTGTTGGTCTCGGGCAGGAGCACGGGCACGCCGGACTGCAACAACGGCGTGACCACCATGAAGATGATCAGCAGCACAAGGCAGACGTCCACAAGCGGCGTGACGTTGATGTCAGACTTGACGTCACCCTGACCGATCACTTGCCCCTTGTGGGTGTCAACGTGCCGCCGAGCCGATTGCATCGCTTCCTCCGTGCTTCTTGATGAAGAAGTCGACCAGCTCCGAGGAGGAGTTCGCCATCTCGACCTGGAAGCGCTCCACCTGGTTCAGGAAGTAGTTGTACAACCACACGGCCGGGATGGCGACGAACAGGCCCATCGCGGTGGTGACGAGGGCCTCGGCGATACCGGCGGAGACCGCGCCCAGACCGCCCGACCCGGTGATGGCCATGCCGCGGAACGCGTTGATGATGCCGACGACGGTCCCGAACAGGCCGATGAACGGCGCCGTGGCGCCGATGGTCGCCAGGCCGCCGAGGCCGCGCTTGAGGTCGGCGGTCGTCATCAGGGTGGCGCGCTCGATCGCGCGGCGGGCCGCCTCGATGACGTCGTAGCCGGACAGCGGGCTGTTCTGCTCCTCGACCATGAACTCGAGAAGCCCGGCGGAGACCACCTTGGCGAGGTGGCTGTTCTTGAACTTCTTCGAGGCAGCCACCGCCTCCTGCGGGCGGTTCTGCTTCAGGTACTGGGTGGTCAACAGGGCGAACTGGAGCGACTGTTTCTTCGCCATGCGGTAGCGCCAGTAACGCTCACCGGACAGGGTCAGCGAGTAGATCGACAACACGGCCAAGAGGAGCACAACGGCCTTGGCTATGAAGCCCATCGAGGTCCAGAGTCCTACGAGTCCGAATTCCATTACACTTTCCTCCTATCTCTTGGCCTGCTGGCCTATTGCAAGGTAAACGTCACAGTCACGGTCAGATAAACGCTGACAGGCCGGCCGTTGAGCGTGGCCGGCTTGTACTTCCACTTTTGGATGGCCGCTGTCGCCGCTTCCGAGACCCCCATCGGCAGGCCGCGCAGCACCCGCGCGTCGGTCACGTTGCCCTGCTTGTCGATGATCGCTTCCACGATCACGACGCCCTGGACACGCGCCTTGCGCGCGATCTCCGGGTACACCGGGGAGATGCGGCTCTCGAGCACCGGCGGGACGACCTCGCCGCCGATGCGGATCGGGGGCTCGTCCACGACGCCGCCCTGGACGCCGCCGACCACACCACCGGGCACGCCGCCCGGGATGCCGCCGGCCACGCCGCCCTCGACGCCACCCTCGACGCCGCCCTCGACGCCCTCATCACCGGAACCGGACGACTTGGTCGGCACCTTGTCGGGGATCGCCACCGGCTGCACGACCGGCGCCGGCGCCGCCTGCTGCACCACCGGCTTCATCGGTGCCGCGGCCTTCGGCGGCGGCGGCGGCGGCGGTGGCGGCGGGGGAGCTTGGTAGAAGCTCACCTGGATCGGAGGATCCGGCACTTCGGGCACCGACCACATCTGGGCGACCGCGTAGCCGCCGAGGACCACGACGTGAAGGAGCAGTGCGATCGGAAGGACGTACAGAAGCGTCGTGTTGCGCTTCTGCTTCTTCGATGCGATGAGCGTGTTCTCGAACATGGCTCCCCCGCTTACGACTTGGACAGCGACGTCTGGTGCTTGAGCTTCTCGCGCAAGGCCAACGCCTTGGTGCGCCACTCCTCGGCCTTGTCGAAGTACTGCTGCTTCGCTGCGTCGGTCGTCTGCAGCTTGGCCTTCTCGCGGTAGAGAAGGTTGGTGTAGATCATGGCGTCGAAGTAGTCCGGCTGCATCTGCAGCGCTTTTTCGGCCGCCGTGAGCCCGAGGTCGATGAACTGGGCACGCTGCTGCGGCGTGATCGTCGCGTCGCGGTACGCCTTGTCCCAGCAGTACACGGAGACGAGGTAGTACGGCTCGGCGTCAGCGTTCGGGATGTGCGCCACGATCCAGTCGTACGCCTCCTGGATCCGCTGGGTGCGGAGGAAGATCGTGACGACGAGCTTGTTCGCCTTGAGATCGCCCGGGTGGCTGCGCACCTCGCCCTTGAGGTAGTTCAGGACCTCGTCGTACTTGTTCGCGTTCATGTACGTCGAGATCATGAAGTCCTGCGCCTTGCTGTCCTGCGGGAACGCGGCGAGGTACTTCTTGAACGCGTCGATCGCCGTGGAGAAGTACTGGTTGTTCTGCGGCGTGTCGATGCCGGGACGGTACAAAGTCATCGCGGCGAGCGCGACCGACCGCCAGGCGAACTTCAGGCTCGGATCGAGCGCCAGCCCCTTCTGGAACTGAATCAGGGCATCCTGGTACTTCTCGTTCTTGTAGTAGGAGTTGCCCTTGTTCAGCTCCATCCGGGCCTGCAGCTTGTCGCACCCGCTCAGGAGCACCCCTGCAACCAGGATCAGCAGGATCGGGGGTACAGCGACTTTGCGCATAAGAAAGTTCCTCCAGCTGGCGCCAAGCGGATGTTTTGCTGCGAAAGGTTCAGGTCAAACCTGAGGAGTTGACCCACACCCTACGGTCAGCTCGTTGGCGTCTCTTGTCCTCAACATACACCCGGGTGGCTGCCTCCCATTTTGGACATTTGGCCCTTCCGCTGGCGAGCTATCGCAACCCGTGCTCTTCCATATTCGTAGAGTAGAGGGCCTCGTGCGGTTCCAGCTCCCAGTGCTCCTCCCGCGCGGCCCGTAATATGAGACTGCGGAGGTTCCATTGTCAAGTGGGCGGCAACGCCTGCTCGGACCAACCCGGCCGCAGCTTGTGACCGGCCGGCGCAAAAGCGGCCCGGGCGTTCTCCCGGGAAAGCCGCCGGCATGGGTCTCTCCGGGGCCCGGGTGCCGGAGACCGTGAGACACTAAACGATAGCCGGCGCCGAGCTCGGAAGGCGGGCGGGCCGGACCGGCGGCGGGAAGGGAGCGACCGATGGTCGAGACGTCGGCAGCGGAACGGGGCGCCGCGCCACCGCTGGCGCCGTGCGTGCTGGTCATCTTCGGCGCTTCCGGCGACCTGGCGGCGCGCAAGCTGCTCCCGGCGCTGTACAACCTGGCCGCGGGGCGGATGCTGCCGGAGCGGCTCGCCGTGATCGGTCTGGCGAGTCGTGACGCGGGGGTCGAGGCGTTCCGCGACGCCATGGGCCAGGCGGTGCGCGAGCATGTGGGGTCGTCGTTCTCGCCCGAGCTGTGGGCCAGCCTCGCGCCCCGGCTGCACTTCATGGCGGGCGACCTGCGCGCGGCCGAGACCTACGCGCGGCTGGGGCAGACGCTCGCCGAGGTCGCGGCCGAGCACGGCGCCGGCACGAGCGCCCTCTTCTACCTCTCGACGCCCCCCAGCCTGTTCGGGGAGATCGTGCGCCGCCTCGGCGAGGCGGGACTCGTGCGCGAGGAAGAGGGTTGGCGCCGGGTGGTGATCGAGAAGCCGTTCGGGCACGACCTCGATTCGGCGCGCGCGCTCAACCGCGAGATCGCCGGCGTGCTGGCCGAGCGCCAGATCTACCGCATCGACCACTACCTCGGCAAGGAGACGGTGCAGAACATCCTCGTCTTCCGCTTCGCCAACGGGATCTTCGAGCCGGTGTGGAACCGCCGCTACGTGGACCACGTGCAGATCACGGTGGCGGAGCAGCTCGGCGTCGAGCACCGCGGGCGGTACTACGAGGAGGCCGGCGCCCTGCGCGACATGGTGCCCAACCACATGTTGCAGCTCCTCTCCTTGATCGCGATGGAGCCCCCGGCGTCGTTCGACGCCGAGGCCGTCCGCAACGAGAAGGAGAAGGTGCTTTCGGCGGTGCCGCCGATGCGCCCGGAGGACGTGCTGAGCCGGGCGGTCCGCGGTCAGTACGGCGCCGGCGCCACAGCCGAAGGCTCCGCGCTTCCCGGCTACCGGGCGGAGCCGCTGGTCGCGGCGGACTCGACGACCGAGACGTTCGCGGCGCTCAAGCTTCTGATCGACAACTGGCGCTGGGCGGACGTGCCTTTCTACCTGCGCACCGGCAAGCGCCTGGCGGCGCACAGCACGCAGATCGTCATCCACTTCAAACGGGTGCCGTTCAGCCCGTTCCGTCTGACCCCGATCGACCACCTCGGCCCCAACCGGCTCGTGCTGCGGCTGCAGCCGGAGGAGGGGATCTCGCTGCGCTTCTCCGCCAAGGTCCCCGGTCCGTCGGTGCGCATCGGAACCGTCGACATGGAGTTTCGCTACGCCGACTACTTCGGTTCGCAGCCGACGACCGGCTACGAGACGCTGTTGTACGACGCGATGGCGGGCGACGCGACGCTGTTCCAGCGCGCCGACGGCGTCGAGCGCGGGTGGAGCGTCGTGGCGCCGATCCTCGAGGTGTGGCGGGCGCTGCCACCGCGTGCGTTCCCGAACTACGCGGCCGGCAGTTGGGGGCCGCCGGAGGCCGACGAACTGCTGGCGCGCGACGGCCGCGCCTGGAGCAACGAGCCGTGAGCCGGGTGGTCCGCCTCTGCCCGGACGCAGGCGAGCTGGCGCGGGCGGCCGCGGCCGAGTTCGTGCGCCGGGCCGCGGTCGCGGTTGCGGCCGGTGGTCGCTTCACCGTCGCGCTCTCGGGCGGTCACACGCCGCTGCGCCTGTTCGCGGAGCTCGCCGGCGCGCCGCCCGGCGCCGTCGCCTGGGAGGCGGTGCACGTGTTCTGGGCCGACGAGCGCACGGTGCCGCCGGAGAACCCCGAGAGCAACTTCGGCGCCGCCAGCCGCGCCCTGCTGCAACGCGTTCCGATCCCGGAGGCGAACGTGCACCGGATGCGCGGCGAGGACCCCGACCCGGCTCGCGCCGCGGCCGACTACGAGCTGCTGCTCCGCCGCGTCCTCGCCGTGCCCGCCGCCGCCGTCCCGCGCCTCGACCTCATCGTGCTGGGGATGGGAGCGGACGGGCACACCGCCTCGCTGTTCCCCGGCTCCGACGCGCTCGCCGAGCGCTCGCGCCTGGTGGCGTCGCCGTGGGTCGGCAAGCTCACCGCACGCCGCCTGACCTTGACCCTGCCGGTACTCGACGCGGCCGCCTGCGTGATCTTCCTCGTGACCGGCGCGGACAAGGCCGAGACGCTGGCCCGCGTGCTCGAGGGTCCCGCCGGGCCGGAGCCGCTGCCGGCCCAACTGGTGCGCCCGTGCGGCGAGCTGCTCTGGCTGGTCGATGCCGCCGCGGCGCGGTTGCTGCCGCCGGCACCGGCATCCCCGGTGTGAGCGTTGCGGCCTAGGCTCGCGGCCGCCTCACGGCGAGAGCCGAGCGGCGTCCTCGTGCCGGCGCCTGCAAATTGATGGTGAAGGTTGTTGGTCGCCGCAGGCGAGCGAGTCACTGGGCGTTGCGCGAACCGCCGGCGTCACCGGTGCCCTGGCGCTGGGCGTCGGGGCGAGCGGCCGCCGGCGTCGTCGGCGCCGGCTCGTCACCCTTGAGCGCTTCGCGGAAATCATGGATCGCGGAGCCCAGGCTGCGGCCGATCTCCGGGACTCGCTTCGGCCCGAACACCACCAGAGCGATCGCCAGCACGATGAGCCAGTGGAGCGGGGAAAACGCACCGTCAAACATAGGCACCCCCGATCGAAGCTTGACAGACCTTTCGATACACTGTCAAGCACACGCGACGCAGGCTCAGTTTTCCTGGGAGCTCCCCAGGGCCGGGGCTCGTTCGTCGCGACCGGACAGCCGTGGCGCACCGGCCGATACGCCGAGGGGGTCACGGGCCGCGAGACCGCCGTTCGTCCCGGCTGGTCTACCATTCGTCGGGCCGGCTCGCGCAGCCGGGCCGGGGTCGGGAGGACGAGCGTGACGGCATGCGGACGATGGGCGGTGGCCGGCCTGTGCGCCGTGGCTGGATGGGCCGCCTCGGCGGGGGGCGCTGCATCACCGGCGGCGACGCCGGCGGACGCGGCCGGCGTCCCGGCGGAGCTCGCGGGGGCGATCCCCGGCGTGATGGCGAAGGGCGGCGTGCCGGGGGTGGCGGTGGCCGTGGTGCGCGGTGGCGTGCTGGTCGGGACCGGCGGGTTCGGTGTCGTCCGGTCGGGTGGGACGGCCGCGGTGACCCCCGACACGGTGTTCGCGGCGACCTCGCTCGGACGGCCGGTCTTCGCGTACGCGGTGCTGCGGCTCGCGGCGCGGGGCGGGCTCGACCTCGACCGCTCGTTGTCCGACTACGCGGGCAACGACGGCGTCCTCGATGAGCGGATCCGCCGGGTCACGGCCCGCCGGGTGCTCTCGGAGACCACCGGCTTCCCCGACCGGCGGCGGGGCGGCGAGCTGACG
>DAIDOU010000278.1 GCA_027458945.1 Acidobacteriota bacterium | reverse complement strand
AACGAAACACGCTACTGCGGCGGCTTTCGCTTCCCCCCCATCATCTTGAGGAACGGGTTTTCCTCTTCGCCGCCCTTGCCCTTCTCGCCACCCATCATCGACGTTTCCTTGTACCCGGCGGGGATGGCGAACGTCGAGTCGGGGACGACCTGCATGCGCAACTCGGTGACCTCCATCGTCGTGGTGGTGGTTTCCGACTTGCCCTTCTCGTCGGTCGAGGTCTCGACCGTCACGGTCTTCAGCGGGAAGCCCACGACCTTCCCCATCTCCGCCTTGAGCAGCGCGTCGAGTTGCTCGTTGTTGGTCTTCGGCGGCGTCTTGCGCAGCCAGATCCCGAGGCCGGCCTCGACCAGCTTCGGCGCCGCCCAGACGTCCTCCACCTTCACGACGCGAGTCGTCTTATGCATCATCATCATGCTCATCGACATCGTGTAGCTGGTGCGGAACTTGTAGTGGACCGTCGGCACGCCGGCCACGAGCCCGTCCGGCTCCTCGGAGATCTTCTCGACCTTGGCGTCGGTGTACGTCAGCTTCATCATCTTCATCATGCCGCCCGCCATCCCCATCAGAGAGTCCATGTCCCACTTGTAATAGCTCTTCTCTTCGGGGTTCACCATGTAGAGGGTCTGGCCGCCGTCCTTGGTGACCATGTACATCCCTTTGCCCATCATAGGGTTGCCGCTCTGCTCGAACTCCACTTTGGCGTTGCCGCCGGCAACCCACGCTTGGACGGTCATGTCCTGCATGTTGGCGCCGCGCCCGCCTTCGGCCGTGGTCTTCGCCGTGTAATAGACGCCGGCAAACGCGGGAACCGCCGCCAGCACGAGGAGAACGCAAAGCACGCTGAGCTTCTTCATGGCACCTCCCTTTCGCTTCGCGACGTCATTATTCACGGGCCGGCGCGACCACGCAAGCCGGACCACCCGCGCGGCAGCTCGCCGCCCAAAGTCGTCCTGGCGCTAGGCGTTGACGACCTGGCGGACCTCGGGGACGCGCTGCTTGAGGCGCTCCTCCACGAAGCCGACGAGCGTCATCGTCGCCATCGGGCACCCCCCGCACGCGCCGAGCAGGCGCACCGTGACCACGCCGTCGGAAACCGCGACCAACTCGACGTCCCCGCCGTCCATCTGCAGCGCCGGCCGCAGCTCCTCGAGAGCGTCTCGCACCTGCTGTTCGACCGTCATGACCGCGTTCGCCATCCGCTCCTCCCGACCGGCCCATTCTGCCATGTCGTGCAACCGCCATCCAGGGAGGAAACTTCCTCTGGCCCCCAGCGCCCACATCTGCTACCTTCGGCCCGGGCTGGGCGAGAACCGCGAGGTCGGGTTTTGCGTTGAACACGGTGAGATGAGAGACGAGGCCCTCGAGAACGTCGTGGAGCGTTGCCGGGCGGGCGACGAGCGCGCCTGGGAGGCGCTCGTGGACGCCACCGCCGACGACATCTTTCGCATGGCGGTCTCGTTCACGCGCCACCGCGGCGAGGCGGAGGACCTGACGCAGGAGGTCTTCCTCAAGCTCTGGCAGAACCTGCACCGCTACACCGCCGACACCTCCTCGTTCCGCGCCTGGGCGTACCGCGTCGCCCACAACCTTTTCGTCGACGCCTACCGCCGCTCCCGCGAGCAGCGCCGGGCGACGTGGGTCGACCCCGAGTTCCTCGAGACGCTGCCCGGCGGTGAGGACCCCCACACCCGCGCCGTGCGCCACCAGCGCCTGGAGATGGCGCGGGCCGGGCTCGAGCGCCTCCCCGAGGAGCTGGCGCAGCTGATCATGCTCCGCGATTTCGCCGACTGGAGCTACGACGAGCTCGCCGAGGAGCTCTCGCTGCCGATCGGGACCGTCAAGTCGCGCCTGAACCGGGCGCGGCGCGAACTCGCCGCCGCGGTGGCGGTGCAGCTCGCCCCGCGCATGCGGGTCGCACCCGCGGGAGCCGAGCCGTGAGCCGCTGCGACGACCTCCTCGATCGCCTCGACGCGGCGGTCGCCGGCCAACTGCCGGACAACCTCGCCGCGCACCTGGCCGGTTGTGCCGCATGTCAGGCGGCGGTCGGCCGGGCGCGCGGGATGGCGGACGGCGGGGCGGTCGTGCAGGCGGTGCGGGCCCCCGAGTCGCTGGTGCGGCGCCTCAAGGCGCTGCCCCGCCTGGCGCCGGCGTGCGAGCGCGCGGTCGAATCGCTCGGCGCGGCGCTCGACGGCGAGATCACCGAGCCCGAGCGCGGCGCGTTGATGGAGCACCTGCACGAGTGCCCCTCGTGCCGGGCGGCGTGGGAGGCGTTCGCGACGCTGCGCGAGACCGGTGGCGCGACCCTGGCAGGCGGCCGGCTGCGCGCGGCGCTCGCGCTGCCGCCGCGGCAGCGGCTGCAGGCGCGGCGGCAGCGCTTCGGCGGCTTCGACCTCCGCCTCGCCACCGCCGCCGCCTACCTGCTCGCGGCGCTGACGGTGTTCCTCGTCTCCAACCCCGCCCAGGTGGCGCGCGCCTCGAGCGAGGGGATGGACCGCGCGGCCGTGTACGCTCGCGCCGTGGTGCAAAACCGGGTCTCGAGCTACTCCGAGCGCCTGGCGCGGTCGTTCGCCGCCGCCGAAGGATGGGCGCGCAGCCACGCAGTCGAGGCCTGGAACGCCGTGCGCTCGCTCGTCGGCGGTCGCGAGAACCCCAAGGGCGGCGCGCACGTTGTAGAGAGTGGAAAGGGAGGACGGTCATGAACGGACAGGAAACCACCCAACAGGCACAGACGGACGCGGCCCCGGTCGCCCCCGTGGCGCTCCCCGCACCGCCGCCGATGCCCGTGGCGCCGGCCCCGGCACCGATCCGGCGCTCCCCCGGCCTGGCCGTCGTGCTCTCGTGCTTCCCCGGCCTCGGCCACCTCTACCTCGGCCTCTACCAGCGCGCGGCGGCCGTCTTCTTCTCGTTCGTCCTCGCGATCTGGCTGAGCGAGCATTCGTTCCTCGGCATCCTGGTCGCCGGCGTCGTGCTCTTCGGCTTCGTCGACGCCTACCGCCAAGCGCAGGCACTCAACCTCGGCCTCGTCGAGGCGCCGGTCGCGGCGCCGAGCGGCACGGCCAAGGGCAGCCGCCTCGGCTTCGGCCTCTTCCTCCTCCTCGCGGGCGCCGTGCTGCTGTACAACCAGTTCTACCCGATCGACTTCACCTTCCTCGAGGACTGGTGGCCGCTCCTCCTGGTGCTCGCCGGCGTGTACATGGTGTTCGCGCACTTCCGCGAGAAGCGGCGGCTGCAGGCCGCCTCCGACGCGGCCTCGGGCGGTTCGCCGAAGGAGTACTGAGCGCCGCGCCGCTGCGACGGTCGGCCGACCTCGACCCCGCCGGACCCCGGCGGGGTCGTTTCGTGCCCGGCCGCGCCCCCCCGACTCCGCCCGCTTGACACGCGAGCTTGCACTCCTATAGTGGGGTCAAAACCAAGGGGACGAGGAGGTGGCCATGCGAAGGGTCGCGATCGTGATCGGCATCGTGCTCGTGCTATGCGCGCTTCCGGCGCCGGCGCAGCAGCGCAGCGTGACGCTGCCGCTCGACAAGGAAGGGCTCGTGGACCTGCACTCGGCGGCGCTCGCGAACGAGATCGCGGCGATGCGGGCCGAGATCAAGGCCAACGGGTGGACGTTCACGGTCGGGGTCAACCCGGCGCTGCGCTACGACCTCAACCAGTTGTGTGGCCGTCGCGTCGAGCTGCTGCCCCCCGACCAGATCCTGCAGGAGCCGGCCGTGCGCTCGGTCTCGGCGATGGCGAAGCCGGTGAAGCCGACGCCGACGCCCACGCCGCCGACTGGCCTGCTCTCCTACTATATCGGCCTCTTCACCCCGCCGAAGGACCAGGGGAGCTGCGGCAGCTGCTGGGCGTTCGGCACGATCGACGAGGCCGAGACCGCGGTGCTGAAACATAACGGGGCCCCTGTCGGAGTCGTCAGCGGCAACGCCATTACCGCCAGCGCCTCGGATCCCGACATGTCCGAGCAGTACGTGCTCTCGTGCAACCCGTACGGGTATAGCTGCTCCGGCGGCAACAACGCCCTCGCGTTCTTGACCGGGGCCAACCCGGGCGCGCTGCCGGAGGCGTGCTTCGAGTACACCGCGACGGACGCCACCTGCACGTACTGCTCGAGTCCGACGTGGTGGCACCTCTCCGGCTGGGACTACCTGACCAGCGACACGACGATCCCGACGGTGGGCGCGATCAAGAGTGCGATCGACCAGTACGGCGCGGTCACCGCGTACGTCTACGTCGACCGCACGTTCCAGGCGTACACCGGCGGCGTCTACAACAACACCAAGACGTACCGTTACACCAACCACCAGATCCAGCTCGTCGGCTGGGACGACAGCAAGGGCGCCTGGCTGCTCAAGAACTCGTGGGGCACCGGCTGGGGCATTCAGGGCTACATGTGGATCACGTACGGGTCGTGCCGGGTCGGCGAAGGGGCCGCCTGGGCGACGTTCTGAGGTCGGAGCGGCTCCGGTCGCACGACCGCGTTCCACCTTGCTCGGGCCCCCGCTCTCCGGAGCGGGGGCCTTCTTCAGCCGACCCGTCTACTTCGTCACGACGACGGTAAGCGTGAAGGTGGCGGTCGGCTTCGCGTCCTTCTCCCACGGGCGCCCGTAGACGAGGCGCAGGACGGCCTCGCCGGCCTGCTCGGCGCGGAACCCGTACGTGAGCGTCCCTCCGGCGCCCGCCATGTGGCTGTCCGCGACGAACGCCGGCTCGCCCTCGATCCGGACCACCGGCTCGCCGGAGGAGACGACCTCCCACGAGTAGCCGGTCGAGTCGTTGGCGCGCAGCGCGACGCTGAACCGCTGCCCGACGCGCAACTCAACGCGGCGCCCGCTGTCGCGCGCCTCGAGACGGACGGCGCTTGCCCCGCTCGCAGCCGGCACGCTTGCCTCCCGCGCCCCGGCGCACCCGCACGGGACCGCTGCGGCGAGGAGCGCCGCCCCAACCCGTGCGACCGTCGCCGTGCGCTCGCTGGCCATCGATCGATGCTACACCTCGCCTCAAGCGACCGCCCCCCGCGAACAACGACCCCGCCGGAGGCCGGCGGGGTCGTCGCGAAGAGCTCGGAACTCGTCCTCAGATGAACAGCGGGGCGAGGACGAGGGTGATGGTGGAGAGGAGCTTGATGAGGACGTGGAGGGAGGGGCCGGCGGTGTCCTTGAAGGGATCGCCGACGGTGTCCCCGACCACGGCGGCGCCGTGGGTGGGGTTCTTCATCTTGGTGCCGTTGGG
>DAIDOU010000277.1 GCA_027458945.1 Acidobacteriota bacterium | reverse complement strand
CAGGCCGCCGATGGCCACGACCGCCAGCGGGGAGAGGCGCTCGAGCCCGATCGCCCACTGCAGCGCGATCGGCAGCATGCCGACGGCGGTGCCGACGGCCGTCATCAGGATCGGCCGCGTCCGCACCCGGACGGAGCCGGTGAGCGCGTCGTGCAGGCTCTCGCCGCGCGCCCGTGCCTCCTCGATGAAATCGATCAGCAGGATCGAGTTCTTCACCACGATACCGGCGAGCAGGATCATCCCCATGAACGCCGGCATGCACTGGTGCTTGCCGACGATCATCATCGACCAGGTGGCGCCGATCATCCCGAGCGGGATCGCGACCATGATCGTGAGCGGGTGCAGGAACGACTTGAACGCCGGGATGAGCGAGAAGTAGAGCAGCACGAGGCCGAGGGCGAGCGCCGCCATCAATGCGGAGAACGCCTCGTCCATGGTCTTGCGTTCCCCCTCATCGGTGATGGTGTAGCCGGCGGGCAGCTTCAAGCCGGCCATCGCCTTGTCCACGTTGGCGTTGATGTGGGTCACGGCGTGCACGCTGCGGTAGCCGAGCACGTCCACGGTCGGCGTGATCTCCTGGTGGGTGTAAAGCGTCGGCACCGTCGCGGTCTCGATACGGCCGAGGCTGGCGAGCGGGACCGGGCCGCGCGGGGTCATGATCGGCAGCGACTGCAGTCGGCCCGGGGAGTCGCGGCGGGGGCCTTGGGCCTGCACCCACACCGCGAACGAGTCCTGGTTGGGCACCCGGAACAACGTGGCGGGCACCCCGCGCACCTGGGCGCCGACCTGCGCCGCGACCGCGGCAGCGTTGACACCGTAAATCGAGAGGCGCTCCGCGTCGGGGAGGAAGCGGTACTCGACGCGGTCCAGCGTCCAGGTGGGGACGACCGCGGTGATCCCGCCGGCGGTCATCAGGCGCTGCTGCACCTGCCGGCGCAGGCCGTCGAGCACGGCCGGGTCGGGGCCGGAGATCATCAGGTCGACGGTCGAGCGGATGGTGGAGAGCGGCGTCGCGCCGTAGTCGAACGCGGCCGGGAAACGCATCCCCGGGATCCGTTGCAGCTCGGCGAGGCCCCGGCCCTCGATGGCCCACATCGTCTCCTGGCGCTGGAAGCGGTTGACGAGGTGGACCGTGATGAACGCCTGCTGCGGGTTGCGGCCGGAGCCGAACGAGAGCACCCCGGGCTCGGAGCCCAGCGTGCTCGAGGTCATGGTGACGCCGGGCGCCCGCCAGATCGCCTTCTCGGCCGTGGTCAACAGCGTCTCGGTCTGTGCCAGCGACGTGTTCGGGTAGCTCTCGAACGTGACGCGGAAGATCCCGGTGTCCATCGGCGGCATCAGATCGCGGCCGATGAGCGGGATCACCTTGCGGCTGGAGAACGCCAGCAGCATCATCGCCGGCATGATGAAGAGGAACTTGTAGCGCAGCGCCACGCCCACCGTCCGCACGAAGAACTCCTGGATCGGGTGCAGGATCTTGCCCTGCACGAAGCGGTCGAGCGCGAGTTCCCAGCGGAAGCGCTCCATCTTGCCGCCGAGGCGGAGGATGAACGGCGCCAGGATCGGCAGGATCGTGACCGACACCAGGTACGAGGCGATCAGGGCGATCGAGAGCGTGAGCGAGAGCGGCCGCAGCACGGTCTGGACGAAGCCGCCGATCCAGATGATCGGCACCAGCACCACGACCGTGGCGTAGGTGCCGGAGAGGATCGCCAGCATCACCTCCTGGGTGCCGCCGACGACTGCATCCTCCAGCTTCTCCCCGAGCTTGTGGTAGTGGCGCTCGATGTTCTCGAGGACGACGATCGCGTCGTCGAGCAGCATGCCGACGCCGAGGATCACGCCGGTCAGCGTCACCATGTCGAACTCGAACCCGAACAGCCACATGAACGCGAACGTGATGAGGTAGGTGAACGGGATCGAGATGCCGGCGAGGAGCATGCCGCGGGTGTCGGCGAGGAAGAGGAAGATGACGATGACGGTCATGATGATCGCGTCGCGCAGCGCGTCCACCATGTTCGAGACGCTGGTGTGGATCAGCTCGCCCTGGGTGTCCGCGACCGCGAACTGGAGACCCGGGTACTGTCTCTCGAGCTGCGGCAGGTGGGAGAGCACCGAATCGATCGTCGGCATCGCGAAGCCGGAGAGCGCGCGCTGGATGTTGATCCCGATCGCCGGCTTGCCGTTGCCGTGGAACGCCGAGAGTCGCTCCTGGATGCCGACGTGGACGTCGGCCACGTCGCGCAGGTACACCGGCGGGCCGGGCGCAGCGCTGACCACGATGCCGGCGACCTCGTCGGGGCGGACGAACTCCCCCTGGCTCTTGAGCAGGATCTGGCTCCCCTGCGACAACACGAGCCCCTCCGGGGTGTTGCGGTTCCAGGTGGCCAGCGCCTCGACAACCTGCCCGGGCGCGAGGTGGTACGCCTGCAGCCGGTTGGGGTCGAGGTCCACCTGCACGACGCTCTGGTAGCCGCCGAACACCTCGACGTTCTCGACGCTGGGGAGGCGGAGCAGCGTCTCCTTGATCGGGTTCTCGGCCAGGCGGCGGACCTGCGCCAGGTCGAGGTGCGAGTCCGGCTTCGGCGTCACCGCGAGGGTCAGCACGGCCGGCGTCGCGGAGGAGACCTTGTACACCTGGAACGGCCGGATGTCGGGCGGGAGCAGCGGGCGGATCTTGTTGAGCGAGTTGGAGACGTCGGTCGCCGCCGAGTCCAGCCCCTTCTTGTACTGGAACTCCGCGGTCACCACCGAGACCTCGTCGTTGGCGGTCGAGGTGACGCGGCGCACCAGCTCGATCGTCTTGAGCTCCTTCTCGATCACGCGGCTGACGTCGCCCGCCACGTCGCCGGCCGAGGCGCCCGGCCACACCGTGACCACGGCGATCTGCGGCCGCTCGCTGTCGGGGAAGAGGTTCACCGGCATCTTGAAGAAGCCGACGACCCCGACCACGGCCAGCAGCAGCACCACCGAGAGGAGCAGGTGCGGCTTCTTCACGTACGCGCCGACGAAGTTCATGACGCGCCTCCGCCCGCGGCGATCCTGGTGCCCGCGGTGAGCGCCATCAGCTCGCTGGGCAGGCCGACGACGACCGTGTCGCCCGGCTTCAGCTCGCCGCCCGGCGCGGTGACGACCGCGCCGGCGTCGCCGCGGCGCACGATCGCGACCGGGACGGGCCGCGCCGCGCCGTCCTCGACCTTGACCACGACCGTCGCCGCGATCCCCTCGAGCAACGCGTCGCCGGGCACGACCAGCCCGTGCGCCGGCGCGGCGGCGTAGCTGGCGGCGACGGTGGCGCCCGCCGGCAGGCCGAACGGCGAGCGCGGCAGCACCGTCTCCACCGAGCCGAGGTGGGCCGCGTCGAGGGCGGGGTAGATCCTGGTCGTCGTCGCCGCGACGGTGGTCCCGCCGCTGGTGAACGTCACCGCATCGCCGGCGCGCAACTGTGCCAGCTGGTCCTGCGCGAGCTTCGACAGCAGCTTGACCTGGCCCGGGACCTGGATCGTGTACAGCGGCTTGCCGGGAAACGCGAGGTCGCCCGGCTCGGCGAGGCGGGCGGTGACCACCCCCGCGTACGGCGCGGACACCGAGGCGTACGAGCGCACCACCTTGGCGGATTGCAGCGCCTTCTCCGCCGCGACCCTGGCCGCGTCGACGGCGGCGAGCTGCGCCTTGGAGATGTCGAACGCCTGCTGCGCGATCGCGCCTCCCTGCAGCAGCGCCGTGTCGCGCGCGAAGATCGCCTGCTGCTTGCCGTACTCCTCCTCGGCGGCAGCGAGACGCGCCTGCGCCGCCTGCACGGCGTCCTCGAGGGTGCGCGGGTCGACGAGCGCCAGCACCTCGCCCTTGCGCACGGTGTCGCCCTCGCGCCGGCGCATCTCGAGGATCGCCCCGGGGACCTGCGCCGCCACGGTCGCCGCGGTCTCCGACTGAACGAGCGCCACGGTCGCGACCGTATTGTTCGCCTGGCCGTCGCGCACCGCCGCGGTGCGGACCGGGATCGGCGGGTTGGCGGGGGGCGGCATCTGCGCCAGCTCGCGCTTCTTGTGCACCACCACGAGAACCAGCAGCACCACGACGACGACGGCGAACCCGACGAGTAAGAGCCTCTTAGTCATGCTGGCCTCCCTGGGCCGATACGAAGTCGAGGTAGTCCACGGCGCTCTGCAGGGCGTACAACCCCTGCCAGTAGCCGGTCTCACCCTGCATCTCCTGCGCCCGCGCGGCGAGGTAGTCCTCCATCTTGCCGGTGCCCTGCTCGAGCTTGAGGTGCTCCACCCGCGCCACCTCGACGCCGAGCGAGCGTTGCGCCTGGCCCGCTACGAGCTGGGCGCGCGCCGCCTGGATGCGCCCGAGCGCGTCCTGGACCTGCGCCACGATCTCGAGTTCCTTCGCCCGCTGCTGCCGCGCCGCCGCCTGCAGGTCGAACTCGGCCGCCCGCAGCGCGTGGACCCGTTGCATTCCCTGGAACAGCGGCAACTTGAGGTAGAGGCCGAACTCGTTGGTGTCGATGCGGTGCTCGACCCCCGGTGCGGAGTTGGCCATGACGTTCCCCGCCAGCACGAGCTGCGGGCCGAACGCCTCCTTGGCCAGCATCCGCTTGCGCTCGGCGATCGCGACCGCCGACTTCACGGCGGCGAGGTCGGC
>DAIDOU010000276.1 GCA_027458945.1 Acidobacteriota bacterium | reverse complement strand
TCGCCGACGGTGTCCCCGACCACGGCGGCGCCGTGGGTGGGGTTCTTCATCTTGGTGCCGTTGGGGCCGGCGAGGTACTTGCCGCCGTGGGCGCCGGTCTCGATGTACTTCTTGGCGTTGTCCCAGGCGCCGCCGCCGTTGTTGAGGAACAGCGCCATCAGGATGCCGACGATCGTGCCGACCATCAGCAGGCCGGCGACCGCCTCGGCGGCGATCAGCTTGTCCTGCGCCGTGATGAACACCTTGAACGTCACCCCGACGACGATCGGGGTGAGGACGACGAGCAGGCCGGGCGCCACCATCTTTCGCAGCGCCGAGCGGGTGACGATGTCGACGCAGGAGCCGTAGTCCGGCTTGAAGTCCGCCGGGAACTGGATGATGTCGTTGAGGCGCGGCAGCTTGGCGTACTGCCGCCGGACCTCCTCGATGATCGCCTGCGCCGCCTTGCCGACGGCCCGGATCGCCATCGACGAGAACAGGAACACCAGCGCCGCCCCGAGCAGCGCCCCGACGAACACCACCGGGTTGGCCAGGTTGACCGCGTGCATCGGCTGCCCCGCGTACTGCGCCACCTCGTCCATGTACGCCTGGAACAGCAGGAACGCCGCCAGCGCCGCCGAGCCGACCGCGTACCCCTTGGTCAGCGCCTTGGTCGTGTTGCCCACCGCGTCCAGCCGGTCGGTCTTCTTGCGCACCTCTTCCGGCTGCTCCGACATCTCGACGATGCCGCCCGCGTTGTCCGTGATCGGCCCGAACGTGTCCATCGCCAGGATGTACGCCGCCGTCGCCAGCATCCCCATCGTCGCCACCGCGGTGCCGAACAGCCCGCCGTTCATCCCCGACGCCGCCGGGAACGCCGACTTGCCGAGGAAGTACGAGATAAGGAGCGCCGCACCCATGACCAGCGCCGGCATCCACACGCACTCGAGGCCGACGCCGACCCCCGCGATGATGTTGGTCGCCGGGCCGGTCTTCGACGCCTCGGCGATCGACTGCACCGGCCGGTAGCGGTACTCGGTGTAGTACTGCGTGATGTAGACGAACGCCACCGAGGTCAGCACCCCGACGATGCCGCACAGAAAGAAGTGCCACCACGCGTCCGGCGCCTTCGGCGAGTTCAGCAGCCAGTACGTCGCCCCGCCGAACGCCGCCATCGCCAGCACGACCGCGAAGTAGTACCCCCGGTTGAGCGCCTGCATCGGGTCGAGCTTCTCCTCCTTGTCCATGTGCACCATCATGATGCCCACGATCGAGGCGACGATCCCGAACGCCCGCGCGATGAGGGGGAACATCATGACGCCGATGACCCCCGCCGAGAACCCCAGGTTGGCCTTGTCCGCCGCCGCCGCCAGCGAGGCGCCCAGGATCATCGCCCCGATGTTCTCCGCCGCGGTCGACTCGAACAGGTCCGCGCCGCGACCGGCGCAGTCGCCGACGTTGTCACCCACCAGGTCCGCGATCACGGCCGGGTTTCTCGGGTCGTCCTCCGGAATCCCCGCCTCGACCTTGCCCACCAGGTCGGCCCCGACGTCCGCCGCCTTGGTGTAGATCCCGCCCCCGAGCTGCGCGAACAGCGCCACGAACGACGCCCCGAAGCCGTACCCGACGATCAGCAGCGGGATCTTGGTCGGCTCGACGTTGCCGAAGGCGTTGACCACCGCGAACAGGCCGCTCACGCCGAGCAGGCTCATCGCCACCACCAGCAACCCCGACACCGCCCCGCCGCGCAACGCGATGCGCAACGCGTCGTTCAGGCTCGACAGCGCCGCCGTCGCCGTCCGGATGTTGCTCCGGATCGACACCCACATCCCCACGTACCCGGCGAACACCGAGCACAGCGCCCCGAGCACGAACGAGAGGGTGATCCACGACGCCAGCTGCAGCGAGCTGCCCACCGGGTCGAACGCCCGGTGGCTGCGGATGAACCCGTACCCGACGAACAGCACGGCCGCAAACAGCACCGCCAGCATCAGGATCGTCCGGTTCTGCCGCCGCAGGAACGCCTCCGCCCCCTCCTTGATCGCGTTCGAGATCCGCTGCATCGCCGCGCTCCCCGTCGAGAACCGCAACACCCACCTCGCCAGGTACGCCGCAAACACCAACCCGAACACCGAAAACCCGATCACCAACATGATCAGCTCACCCGTGCTGTGCATGGCCTCCCCCTCCTTCACCGCCAGCGATCAAACTGACGGAAATGATACACGAAGGTGCAAGCGCCCCCGCGCGGCGCGGACCACCGCCCGTTCGCCGCGGCCGGAGCGCTCACCGCCCGACGCCGGCGACCTGCCGGCACTCGGCCATCACGGTGGAGATCACCTCGCGGGCGCGGTCGCGGCCCGAGCGCAGCACGCCCTCGACGTAGCCGGGATCGCGGTCGAGCGCCTCGCGGCGCGCCCGCGCCTGGCGGAACGTGTCGAGGATCAGGCCGAGCAGCCGCTTCTTGATCTCGCCGTAGCCGGTACCGCCCTCGGTGAACAGCTTCTTCGTCTGCGGCCACTGGGCCTCCGGCGTGAACACCTTGAGCAGGGCGTACAGCGTGTTCCCGCGCGTCGGCTTCGGCTCCGCCACCGGCGTCGAGTCGGTGACGATCGACATGACCCTCTTCTTGAGCTCGTTCTCGGGGGCGAAGATCTCGAGCGTGTTGCCGTACGACTTCGACATCTTTTGCCCGTCGGTCCCGGGCACCACGGCGACGTCGGGGAGGATCAGCTCCTCGGGGATGCGCAGCGCCTCGCGGCCGTACGTCTGGTTGAACGCGGCCGCGATGTCGCGCGTCATCTCCAGGTGCTGCTTCTGGTCCCGGCCCACCGGCACGCGGTCGGCGCGCACGATGAGGATGTCGGCCGCCATCAGCACCGGGTAGGCGAACAGCCCGTGGTTGGGCGAGATCCCCTTCGCGACCTTGTCCTTGTACGAGTGGCCGCGCTGCAGGAGCCCCATCGGGGTCACGGTCGAGAGCATCCAGGCGAGCTCCGCCACCTCGGGCAGGTCGGACTGGCGGTAGAGCACCGAGCGCTCGGGGTCGAGCCCGAGGGCGACGAAGTCGGCGGCGACGCGGAACGTGTTGGCGCGCAGCTCGGCGCCGTCCTTGATCGTCGTCATCGCGTGCAGGTCGGCGACGAAGTAGTAGCACTCGTTGGCCCCGTTCGCCTGCAGCTCGACGAACTGGCGGATCGCGCCGAAGTAGTTCCCGATGTGAAGTTTGCCCGAAGGCTGGACGCCCGACAGGATGCGCATGAAACCTCCTGGGCGGAGATACTAGCAGCTGCGGACCGGCGGCCGGGCGTTCAGCGCAGGCCGAGCGGGCGGTCCACCGCGGCCTCACCGAAGCGCAGGCCGTTGGCGATCAGCGGCCGGCCGCCCTCGGCGGCGAGCTCGACCGGGCGGGCGAAACGCGCCCGCCGCCCGAACCCGCCGGTCAGGGTCGGGAAGCTTGCGTGCCCCTGGTACGCCATCAGGATCGCCTTGACGTAGTTCTGCGTCTCGTCGTACGGCGGCACGCCGCCGTTCCTCTCGACCGCGCCGGGCCCGGCGTTGTACGCGGCGAGGGCGAGCGCGATGTTGGAGTTGAAGCGTTGCAGCAGGTCCTTGAGGTAGTGCACGCCGCCGCGGATGTTCTGCAGCGGGTCGAAGACGTTGGCGACGTTGTACAGGCTCGCGGTGTCCGGCATCAGCTGCATGATCCCGCGCGCCCCCTTCGGGCTCACCGCGCGCGGGTTGTACCCCGACTCCATCCGGATCACGAGGTCGACGAGGCGCGGGTCGAGGCCGTTGTGCCGGGCGGTCTCCTCGACCGCCGGCCACAGCGCCGTCCGCCGCGCCGTCGCGCCGGCCGGGATGGCGATCGTGCCGGAGCCGTGCGCGGGGATGTTGACGATCCGCCGCGTGCCGTCGGGAGCGGTGAAGATGAACACGCCGGCCGAACGCTCGGCGGCCGCGTTCCCCGCCGCCAGCACCGCAAGCACGACCACCGCGCCCCAGCGACTCATCCCAGCAGCTCCTCCACGACGCCGGGCGCGAGCTGCAGCGCCTGGCCGAGCTTTCCCGGCGCCTTGCCCCCGGCCTGGGCGAGCGACGCCTTGCCGCCGCCGCGCCCGTCCACCACCGGCGCCAACCGCTTCACGATCTCCCCGGCCGAGATCCGGCCGGCGAGGTCGTCCGTCACCGCGACGAGGAGGGTCGCCGCCTCGCCGCTCGCCATCCCCAACACCACAATGCCGCTCTTGAGTTTACCACGCAGGGCGTCGGCCAGCGCGCGCAACTCCGGCGCGGTCATCTCCGGCGCCTCGCGCACCATCAGCTTGACCCCCTTGACCTCCTGCGCCTCGGCCTCCGTGCTGCCAGCTCCCGACGCCAGCTTGAGCCGCAGCCCCTTGACCTCCTGCTCGAGCTCGCGGGCGCGCTTCTCGTGCGCCTCGAGCGCGGCGGGGAGGTCGGCGAACGGCACGTTGGCGCGCGCGGAGGCGAGCCGGAGCACGCGCTGGTACTCCTGGAACAGTTCGATCGCGGCGCGCCCGGTGACCGCCTCGATGCGGCGCACGCCGGCGGCCACGCCGCGCTCGGAGATGATCTTGAAGGCGCCGATCTCGCCGGTGCGGCGCACGTGGCAGCCGCCGCACAGCTCGCGCGAGACGGCGCCGTCCGCCACCGCGACCACGCGCACGACCTCGCCGTACTTCTCGCCGAACAGCGCCATCGCCCCCGCCGCCCGCGCCTCCTCGAGCGACATCTGCGCCGTCGAGACCTCGTAGTCGGCGCGCACGTTCTGGTTGACCAGCGTCTCGATCGCCTCGAGCTGCTCCGGCAGCAGCGCCTGCGCCCACGAGAAATCGAAGCGCAGCCGCTCCGGCTCGACCAGCGAGCCGGCTTGCTGCGCCGACGGCCCGAGCACGCGGTGCAGGGCGGCGTGCAGCAGGTGGGTGCCGGTGTGGTTCGCCTGCGTGTCGTGGCGGCGCCCGCGGTGCACCTCG
>DAIDOU010000275.1 GCA_027458945.1 Acidobacteriota bacterium | reverse complement strand
AACACGGCGAACGCCACCCCTTCGAGCAGCAGCGCCGGGGTGACCCGGAAGGCGAACGCCAGGTGTGAGAACGTCTGCCAGTTCAGCGTGCCGGTGGTGAGGCCGTTGATCGGCAGCACGGCGACGCATCCCAGCGCCCCGCCGAGCAGCGCGATGAGTACCGCCTCGACGACGAACGAGAGCACCACCGCCGCGGTGCCGAAACCGAGCGCTCGCATCGTCGCGATCTCCCGCGCCCGTTCGGCGACGGCCGAATACATCGTGTTGAGGGCGCCGAACACCGCACCGACCCCCATCACCAGCGCGATCAGGACGCCGAGGACGCGGATCAGCCGCGTCAGCGTGCGCGACTGGCGCTCGTAGTAGCTGGCCTCCCGCTCGACCCGGACCGAGAGACGCGGGTCGCTGGTGAGGACGTCCTTGAACGCCGCGAACGCGGCCGGTGAGGTCAGCCGCACGGTCACTGACTGGAACACGTTCCCCGGCCGCTTGTAGACCTGGTTGAGCACGTTGGCGTCGCACCAGATCTCGGAGTCGAACGCGGTGCCGCCGGCGTCGAACACCCCGACGACGCTCCAGGTGCCGCCGCCGAAGCGCACCGTCGAGCCGAGGTCGAACCCCTGATAGGCGCCGATCGCGTTGCGGCCGACCACCAGCTCGGCCAGACCCGGGCGAAAGAACCGGCCGCGGACGACCCGCACGTTGTCGCGCACCTGCAGGGCGCGATCGGAGACGCCGCGCACCTGCGCGTTGGCGAGCGTCCCGCTCGAGCGCAGCTTGAAGCCGGCGATCACGACGACCTCGGCGGACGCCAGCGGGCCGCGGGCGTCGCGCACGACGCCGGGCGCGTCTTCGATGACGCGCACCTGGTCGAGCGTCACCGCGCTGACCATCTCGGAGTCGGCGCCCGCGCGCTGCACGATCGCGTTGCGTGGGGAGCCTGAGGCCACGAGCGTGGCGCGAAACCCGTTCGCGAGCGCCAGCATCGCCACGAACACCCCGACCGTGCCGGCGATCCCGAGCACCGCGACGACGGCCGAGGTCCAGCGCTGCCCGACGCTGCGCACGTTGTAGCCGAGCGGGATCGCCATCGCTCACGCCCTCCGCAGCGCGCGCGCGACGTCGAGGTGCATCGCCGCGAGGGCCGGCAGCGCTCCCGCGGCGGCGCCGACGAGGAGAGCGACGGCGAACCCGAGGCCGATCGCGTTCCACGGCAGGTAGAACGTCGCCAGCATGCCGCCGGTCGGGTCGCCACCGAGGGTGAACAGTTTGGCCAGCAGCAAGCCGAGCGCGCCGCCCTGCCCGGCGATGAGCACCGATTCGCCCAACACGAGTCCGAGCACCCCTGCGTTTGCGAACCCCACCGTCTTGAGCACGGCGATCTCCGCGGTGCGCTCTCGCACCGCGATCGCCATCGTGTTCCCGGTGACGAGCAGGAGGGTGAAGAACACGACGGCGCCGATCGTCAGGACGAGCAGCTCGATGTTCCCCATCTGCTTCGCGAACGCCGCCGCGAACGCCTTCTCGGTCTGCGTCAGAGTCTCGTACGGCGAGTTGGCGAAGCCACCGTCGATCGCCGCAGCGACCTTGACGGCGTCGTCGGGGTCCGCGAGCTTGACGACGTACCAGCCGACCGTGCCCTTGCCGAACGGCCGTCGCTCCTCGAGGTAGTCGTAGCGGAAGAGCATCTGCGACGTGTCCACGCCGGGCCGGTTGCCGTCGTAGATCCCGTCGAGGTTGAACTCCCACGTCCCCGGCCAGATCGTACCGCGCAGCGGGATGCGGTCGCCGATCTTCCAGCCGAACCGCTTGGCCAGGGCACGCCCGACCAGGCACCCCTGGCGGTCGCGCATGAACGCCGCGCGCTGGTCGGCCGGGACGACGTACTCGGAGTAGACGCGAAACCAGCTGTCATTGTCCACGGCGAACTGGGGGAAGAAGTTGCGCTCGTCTTGATAGACGCCGCCGAACCAGGTCGCGAACGTCACCGCGGCGACACCGGGCACCTGCTGCAGGCGGCTCAGGTACGAGTACGGGAGCGGCATGATCAGCGAGGTCTTGTTGATCACGGTGAGGCGGTCGGTGCCGGCGACGTCGGCGCCGCCAGAGAACGCGCCGCGGATCGTGACGAGCAGTCCGAAGAGGAAAAGTGCAACGGCGAACGACCCGATCGTCAACGTCGTGCGCAGCTTCTTCCGCGTCAAGTTGGCCCAGACCAGGCCGAGGAACCTCACCGACCGGCCGCCCCCAGGGCCGAGCCCTCCACGAGGACCCCCTTGTCGAGGTGGAGCACGCTCTGGGCGCGCTCGGCCGCGCGCGGATCGTGCGTGACCATCAGGACGGTCTTGCCGCACTCGCTCACCAGGCGTGCGAGCAGCTCCATGATCTCGCTCGCGCTCTTGCGGTCGAGGTCGCCGGTCGGCTCGTCGGCGAGGAGGAACGTGGGGTCCGCCACGATCGCGCGCGCGATCGCGACGCGCTGCTCCTGGCCGCCGGAGAGCTGGCGCGGGTAGTGCCGGCTGCGGTCGGCGAGGCCGACCACCGCGAGCGCCGCCTCGACGTGCCGGCGCCGTTCCGCCTTCGTCAGCCGGGTGAGGAGGAGCGGCAGCTCGACGTTGGCGAACGCCGTCAGCACTGGAATCAGGTTGTACATCTGGAAGATGAAGCCGACGTGACGGGCGCGCCACGCCGTCAGCCG
>DAIDOU010000274.1 GCA_027458945.1 Acidobacteriota bacterium | reverse complement strand
CCGCCGGCGTCCACCGCGATCCGGCAGACCTCCCGGTACAGCCGGCGCCGATCACGAATTTGGATCACGGCCGCGTTCACCTCGCTGAGCCAGCGGTGCACCCGCGCGAGACGCGCGACCCGCCGTTCGTTGGTGACGCGCTCGCGCCATCGCTCGATGTGCGAGGCAATCGTCGTCACCGCCAGCGCCGTCTCGGAATGGAACGGCCGTTGCCGGACGCAGAAGACTTCGAGTACGTCGGTGATCTCGCCGCGAGACATCAGGGGGACCGCGATGCCGGTGTGCAAGTCGGCCGCAGCGGCCTCGTTTTGCCGCAATATCGCCGGCGTCGTCGACGCGTCCTCGATCCACACGGTCTCACCGTCCCGCCAGACCTGCCCGGGCAAGCCCTCGCCCCGAGCGAGCCTGAGCTCTCGCGTCCGGTCCGCGAACGTATCGAGACCGTCGAGGTCGGCCGTGTGTACCGCATGACACTGGAGACGCTCGCCGCTCTGGTCGACGCTCCAGAGCGTTGCGACCGCGAACTCCAGGCCGGCGCACAGCGTCGCCAACAACGCGGGTACGGGGTCCTCGCCCGGAGTCGCCTGGGCGACGATGCGCGACACCGAATATTGGGTGGCGAGGCGGCGTTCGGCGGCTGCCCGCTCGTCGACCTGGCGGCGCAGCTGTTCGGTCTGGTCGAGCAGGTGCTTGTTGAGGCTGCCGTTCTCGTAGAGGCGTCCCGATTGCGCCGCGAGTATCCCGAGCAGGCGCTCGTCCTCGGCCGAGAATTCCGGTGCCGCCAGCTTCTCCAGCAGGCAGATCCAGCCGTAGCTCGCGTGCAGCGACCGGATGGGCGCCGCCAGCATCGACCGGTCGCCGACCAGTCGCCGCAGCAGCCGGTTGCGCCTCGTGTCGCCGGCGTCCGCGCCGATGCGCAGTGGCACGCCTTCGGAGATCCGCGTCGCGATACGATCCCACTTCCAGGGAGGGGCCGCGCTGGCGAAGGCATCTTCGTCGACCGGCAGGAGGCGGACGTCGCCGAGGCCGCCATCCTCCCCGCCGACTCGGCGCGCCAGCACAATGCCGGAACGCGCGCCGAGCAGCGACATCGCCGCGCGTCGCACCTCGTCGAGCAGGCGATCCGGGTCGCTCGTGGAGGCGAGCTGCATGTTGACGTTGACCAGCGCGGCAAGGCGCTCGTTGGCCGCTTCGAGGGCGGCCGTCTGGGCCGACAGCTTGTCGACCAGCAGCCGTTCGTGCGCAGCCAGGAAGCGCGCGCGGTCCTGTTCGGACCAGGCCGGCGCCGGCGTGGTCGCCCCGGTCACCTCGTCGATGATGCGCAGCATCTCTTCCGGCGAACTCGGCTTGGTGATCACGGCGGCTACGCTGCCGTCGCTGATCAGTCGGCGGATTTCCTGTTCCTCGTAGTAGGCGGTGTAGAACACCATCCGGATGGCGGCGAGCGCTCGGTCGCTGCGCATCGCCTCCAACAGCTCCAGGCCGTCCATCACGGGCATCAGGATGTCCGAGATCACGAGATCCGGCCGTTCCCGGCGGATGATCTCGAGCGCCTCGCGCCCGTCGGCCGCCTCCAGCAGCCGATGTCCGCGGTGCTGGACGAGCACCGCCAGCACGCCGCGGTTGGCCGGAATGTCGTCGACGATCAGTATGGTGGCCATGTCACCCCGATAGGTCAGTTGTCACCGAGCTTCAGCCGTCGTGCCGCATCGAGCGTCTCCTCGAGAATCGACACGATGGTGGAAGGATCGAAAGGCTTGACGACGTAGCGCACGAACCCGGCCGCGAGCGCGCGTTCACGGTCGGCGGGTCGCGCCGCGGCAGTCACCGCGACGAGCGGCACGTCGCGCAGCAGCTCGTGGTTCCTCATGAAGCCGGCGACCTGTAGTCCGTTCCGGCGCGGCATCTGGCAGTCGCAGACCACGAGGTCCGGGGCCCTGTCGATCATCGCGAGGATGCCGAACTCGCCGTCGCTCGCCGTGCGTACCGAGTAACCGGCGTGTCGCAACAGATAGGCCAGCAGGTCGCGGCTGGCCGTGTCGTCGTCGATGACCAGGATCTCGGGCACGGCGGATTCAACTCACCGGTAGGCGGAGCACGAAGACGCTGCCGCGCGGCCCGCGTGGCTCGACGCGAATCGTACCGCCGAGTTGCTCGGCCAGGCGCCGGCTGAGGTATAGACCCAGCCCGGTTCCCTCGGTGGCGGGGGCGATCCGCTCCGCGAGCCTCTCGAACTGCCCGAAAATCCGCTCCCGGTCGTCGTCGGCAATACCGGGGCCCGTATCGGCCACGCCCAGTTCCAGCACGTCGCCCTCGCCGCCGTCGATGCGGCCGGCCGTGAGCCGGACGGATCCCTCGGTCGTGAACTTGATCGCGTTGCCGACCAGGTTGATGAGGATCTGTCGCACGGCGCGGGTGTCGGTGCGAGTGACCAGGGGGTCTTCCGGCAGGTCCAGTTCGAACGCGAGCCCCTTCATCTCGGCCTGGGGACGCAGCGCCGCGACGACGTCGATCGCGATCGCACCGACGTCCTGTTCGGTCAGATGAAATTCGGTCCGACCCGCGTTGATGCGGGCGACGTCGAGCAGCTCGTTGATCAGTTCGAGCAGATGGTGGGCGCTGGCCTGCACGGTCTGAAGCTGACGCCGCTGTTCATCGTTCAGCGGCCCGGGCAGGCCCATCAGCAACGTGCCCGTGTAACCGATGATGCCATGCAGCGGGGTGCGTAACTCGTGGCTCATGTTGGCGAGGAAGGTATCCTTGGCATGGCTGGCGGCGGCCAGCTCGGCGTTCTTCTGCTCCAGCTCGCGCTGGATGCGCTTGCGATCCGTGATGTCGCGGATCGCACTCATCACCATGGCATCACCGTTGACTTCCAGCGGGCACAGGCTGATCTCGACCGGGAACTCGCTGCCATCCCGGCGGCGGCCGTGCAGCTCTAGGCCCATGCCCATGGCGCGGGTCCGCGGCTGGGCACGATAGGCGTGTCGGTGCGCCACGTGGACCTGCCGCAGGCGTTCCGGGAGCAGGGCCTCGACCGGCTGGCCGACCAGTTCCCCGGATCGGTAGCCGAAGAGGGTGTGCGCGTGCGTGTTGGCCAGCACGATGTGACCGGTCTGGTTCGCGATCACGATGGCATCGGGCGTCGAATCGAGCAGTTTCGCGTAGCTGGCGCCGACGCTGCCGGCGTCGCGACGTGCCCGCAACTGCGTGACGTCCTGCATGGTCACGAGCAGCATCGTTGGCGACGGCGGTTCGTTCACGACGCGCGTGTAGACGATGTCGACCCGCGCCAGTGACCCGTCGCGCCGCTGACGAAACGACTCGAGGTTGGCTTCGCCGTGGGTAATGGCCCACTGCCGCGCCTTTTCATCCTCGGCGACGAGGTCCATCGGAACGATCAGTGCGTCGAGTTTCCGGGTCCGGGCTTCATCGGGCGAATAGCCGAACAACCGGTTGGCGGCCCGATTCCAGTGCAGGACCACCCCGTCGAGGTCGATCACGACCACCGCGTGCGGCATCTGCCACAAGGTGAGCTGAGAGAAATCCTGAAGCATGCACCGCCTCTCGCACCGCGTTCTCTCTGGCCCGGCGCAATCTGCCTTCTGCGACGCCCGGTAGGCGTCCAGCACGGCATCATCTACTACACCACTCTACTCGTTGATTGAGAATTGTTGCCGATCGCAGACGGTCGCAGCGCAAAATCAAGCGGCGGTGCATCGCGTGGCACCCGCGTGGGGTGAGTGCGGTTCGGATGTTGCGCCGCGCACCTGCCCGATGGAGCCACCAGCGACGGATTTGCAATGCACCGGAAGGTGCCGTTAGATTGAATGGCATGGACGCACCTTTCGTTCTTGCCCTGCTCGCCTCGACGACCGGGGCGACGGAATGCCTCGGCATCGCGACCCGCGTCGGGCAGGTTCTGCGGCTGCCCG
>DAIDOU010000273.1 GCA_027458945.1 Acidobacteriota bacterium | reverse complement strand
GCGGCCGCCGGGAAGCTCACCTACCCCGCGGTTTGGGGTCTGGACGCCGCCCGGAAAGAGCTCGAGGCCCGCGCGGGTTCTCTCGTCCGGGAGGCGGAGATGCTGGAAGGGGGGGGTGGTCTGTTGGGCGCGCTGGTCGGCTACGTGGCGCGCCGCGACCGTTAACCGATGGGACTCCTGGAAAAGATCGCGAGCCCGGCGGACCTGCGCCGGATCCCCGAGGAGGCGCTGCCGGACCTCGCGGAGGAGCTGCGCGCCTTCCTGCTCTCGTCGCTGTCGCAGACGGGCGGCCACCTCGCCTCGGGCCTGGGCGCCCTCGAACTGACGCTGGCGCTGCACTACGCGCTCGACACGCCGCGCGACCTTCTGGTTTGGGACGTTGGTCACCAGTGCTACCCGCACAAGGTGATCACCGGCCGGCGCGAGCGGTTCTCGACGCTGCGGACGTACGGCGGCGTCTCCGGGTTCCTCAAGCGCGAGGAGAGCGAGTACGACGCGTTCAACGCCGGGCACGCCTCGACCTCGATCTCGGCGGCGCTGGGAATGGCGGTGGCGCGCGATCTCAAGGGGGAGGACTACCGCGTCGTCGCGATCATCGGCGACGGCGGGCTCACCGGCGGAATGGCGATGGAAGGGCTCAACCAGGCGGGCTACCTCAGCCGCAAGCTGATGATCATCCTCAACGACAACGAGATGTCGATCTCTCCCAACGTCGGCGCCTGGCAGGGCTACCTCAACCGCATCATCCACGGCCAGTCGTACCGCCGCCTGAAGGACGATGTGGAACGGTTCCTGCGCTCGATCCCGCGGGTGGGCGAAGGGATGGTCAAGCTCGCCAAACAGGCCGAGCAGATGGCGAAACAACTCGTCGTCCCCGGGCTCCTGTTCGAGGAGCTGGGGTTCAAGTACGTCGGGCCGGTCAACGGCCACTCGCTGCCGCAACTCCTCGAGACGCTGCGCACCTACCGTGACAACCCGCACCCGGTGCTCGTCCACGTCGTGACCCGCAAGGGGAAGGGGTACGAGCCGGCCGAGGCCGACCCGGTGTTCTGGCACGGGGCGACGCCGTTCTCGGTCGCCACCGGCGAGGTGGCGAAGAAGAAGCCGGGGCCGCCGTCGTACACCAAGGTGTTCGCCCAGACCCTCACCGAGATGGCCGAAGCCGACCCCCGCATCGTCGCGATCACCGCCGCGATGGCCGAAGGCACAGGGCTCGACGCGTTCGCCAAGGCTCTCCCCGGCCGTCTCTTCGACGTCGGGATCTGCGAGCAGCACGCGGTCACGTTCGCCGCCGGCCTGGCGACCCGCGGGCTCCTGCCGGTCGTCGCGATCTACTCGACGTTCCTGCAGCGCGCCTACGACCAGATCTTCCACGACGTCTGCCTGATGCACCTTCCGGTGGTGTTCGTGCTCGACCGCGGCGGCCTGGTGGGAGCGGACGGGCCGACCCACCACGGCGTGTTCGACCTCTCCTACCTCCGGGTCTTCCCCGAGATCGTCGTGATGGCGCCGAGGGACGAGAACGAGCTGCGCCACATGCTCGCGACCGCGCTCGCGGCCGGCCGGCCGGTCGCGCTGCGTTTCCCGCGCGGCAACGGCTACGGCGGCGCGATGGACGCCCCGCCGCGGGCGCTGCCGATCGGCAAGGCGGAGGTGCTGCGGACGGGCCGCGACGGGCTCATCTGGGCGATCGGGACGATGGCGAGCGAGGCGTTGCGCGCGGCCGAGCGACTCGCGGCCGACGCCGGGCCCGACCTCACCGTCGTCAACGCCCGCTTCGTCAAGCCGCTCGACGTCGAGCTGCTCGCCGTACAGCTGCGGCCCGGCGTGCGGTTGATGACCGTCGAGGAGAACGCGCTCGCGGGGGGCTTCGGCTCCGCCGTCGAAGAGGCCGCCGCGACGCTCAAGGTGGCCGACGTGCAGATCGAGCGCCTCGGCATCCCGGACGAGTTCCAGCCGCACGGGAGCCAGGAGATCCTGCGCGCCCGCCTCGACCTCGACGTCGAGGGGATCATGCGCCGCGCGCGGGCGTTCTTCCCCAAGCTCGCGGCCGGGCCCAAGGCGCTGAGCCGTCCAGCCTCGGCGTGATCCGGCCCCGGCGCTTGCCGCCGCGTGACCCATCGTGCAAGATGCGGGGGTGGCGACGGCGACATGCGACCGACTCCTTCGCGAGAGCCCGACAGGTCAACCCGCGGAGGGTGCACGGTGATCCACGGCAAGCGCCTGCTGGTGGTGCTGCCGGCGTACAACGCCGAGCGAACGCTCGAACGCACCGTCGCGGAGATCCCGCGTGACGTGGCCGATGAGATCATCCTGGTGGACGACGCGAGCCAGGACGGCACGGTCGCCCTCAGCCGCCGGCTCGGCCTGCCGACGCTGGTGCACGAGCGCAACCTCGGCTACGGCGGCAACCAGAAGACCTGCTACGCGGCGGCGCTCGAGCGCGACGCGGACATCGTCGTCATGATCCATCCCGACTACCAGTACGAGCCGCGCCTCGTACCGGCGATGGGCTCCCTCATCGCGCTCGGCGTGTACGACGTCGTGCTCGGCAGCCGGATCCTCGGCAAGGGCGCGCTGGCTGGCGGGATGCCGCGCTACAAGTACGTCGCCAACCGCGCGCTCACCCTCTTCCAGAACGTGATGCTGGGGGAGAAGCTCAGCGAGTACCACACCGGGTGCCGGGCGTTCTCCCGCCGGGTGCTGGCGGCCCTGCCGCTCGCGGCCGACTCGGACGACTTCGTTTTCGACAACCAGATGCTGGCGCAGGCGCTGTTCTTCGGCTTCCGCGTCGGCGAGGTCTCCTGCCCGACGAGGTACGAGGCGGACTCGTCCTCGATCAACTTCGGCCGCTCCACTCGCTACGGCCTCGGCGTCGTGTGGGCCAGCCTGCAGTACCGCGCCGCCCGCTGGCGCCTTTTCCGTCCGCGGATCTTCTCTTCGTAGCGAGTCAAGGCTGGCGTAGGGCCGGTGGCCAGCGGATCGGATGGCTTCTCAGGGGCGCTTCGCTGAGTTTCGGCCGCCTGGTCGAGCTGTAGGCACCTCGAACATGGCCACCGATCGGTTCTGGGCGGCGTTGTCATAAAGTCTCAAGGCCTCGGGTGCGCCGAGCTGGGCAGCGAGCCTGCCCACCTGTCCAAGTTCGACCTTGGAGAGGCTGCGCCCACGAACTCCGAGGACCACGAGTGCGCCGGCGGGGATCACGTCTGGCGGCGGCCACGTGCCATACCCATGGATAGCCACGTGCTTGGGCCCGTAGAGCCAGATCATGTCCGTGTCAGTCAGCCAGCCGCCGCCAGAATCCGGGTTGATTAAGACAATGTCCTGGCCCTGGTGGGCCTCCTGTCCCAACCAATACGCGGTGGCGTAATCATCGTTACAGTACTGCCCGATGACGGCCTTGTCAGATGCCATTCTGATGATCGAGGCGGCATTAAGACCGCTCACGACGACGGCGATGGGAACGACGAACGACCAAGACAGAAGACGTGGCCAACCCGATGTAGGCGCCGAGCCTGTCGAGGTCGCGCCCGCCAAATGTTTGGGCCACCGAGGCGAGCGGATCGACAGGCCCCTCGAGCGGATCACCTTCATCGCAGCCAAGACCATTTCTGGAGCTCGACTCAGTCGGTCGAAGAAGACACCGAGCAGGACGAGAAGAAGAAACAAGAGCGGCGAAAGTCGCCCTGGCTCGACGTTGTTCGCGGTCAGAGCTGCGGCCAGAACGGCAAGAGCCGTGGTGGCGGCAAAGGCCTGCAGGATTCTTTGCTTCCTACACGTTACAGCACCGAAAAGTGCTCCCATGAACAGGATTCCGACCAGCGGCGGAATGGCCGGTTGATCCGGTTGGGTCAGATACAGGCTAGCCGGTGAAAGGCCACCGGCGAGGGCTTTGGCATAGTCTCTAATGTGTTCCAAAGCCGCGGCTGACAGAACGCTGGTCCTCTCGCCCCCGTGACGACGGAAAGCCTCGAAGAATATGGTGTCGTTCGGGTGGTGCAGGATGTCCGCCAGCATCGGTGCTGAAACGGCTGCGCCTGCGACGAGAAAGGAAGCCAGCGCCGGAAGTCTCGGCCTCGTCAGGTTCGGACAGGGGTGAAACAATCGAAATGTGAGCCACGCTGTTGCGAGGAGGATGAAGACCCGGTACGAGGTGTATTCAAACATGAGCATTCCTGAGAACATGCCTGCGAGCGCGGCCCACCGTTCGCCTTCGTCTGGCTTCTCTTCGGCGAGCACAAGGCACCACGCAATCGCTGCCGCAATCCACACACTTGCAAATAGCTCGTCAGCAACATTAGCAATCACCAACCAGCGCAGGGACGCTGCGATCAAAGACGTCGCGGCTGTGGCGGGCCAGCCTGCCCCCAGACGCCGGAGCGTTGCGACGAGCAGGGCGAGAGTCATCAACCCAAAGACAACGAAGGGTGCCCGCAGCGCACGGAGTCTCTCGCCGCCGAGGAGGAAACCGGCGCTCGCCGCGAGGTTGGTGAATCGGAACTCCAGGGGCAGGGCGTGGTCCTGCAAAATTTGGTACGCAATCCCTCCGGTCTGCAATTCCTCGAAGCCTGTTTGGTTCGGCGGGGGCAGGAAATGTAGGAGAAGCAGCCTGAGCAGGACCGCTCCTGCAATGACCCACATGGCCGCACGGATGTGGCCGCGCTGCGATCCGGAAGTTCTTTCGGGAGACCGGCGTGAGATGACCCAGATCACCGCCGTGGTCGCACAGACCGACTGAACTAGCGCACTGTGCTCCTCGCCTCTAGACCAAAGTAGCGCCCAGACAACGGCTGAGGAAACGAACAACAATGGAACTAGATCGCGAACAAATGAGACGCCGACGGGAAGCGCTAACCTGAAGTGTCGACTGTCAACTGGGAGCCCCTTGCCTTCATCGCGCGAAGGGCCGTGGGGGCGGGGGGGCACGGTAGTCATGGGTTCTCTGCGGCAACGTTCCTGATTGCACAGGGGTGGGTCGAGGGAGCGCCTGGGTTATCGTCTTCGTGAACAAGCCAAAGTGCCAGTCCCGGCCGGCGGAGCTCGCTGGTGCGAAGCCCGCGCCCCTCGAGCCGGTTCACGGCGGCGCGGTAGGAGCCGGCCGGGGCGAGAACCAGTGTGGCGTGAGCGCACACCTCGGCGGTTCGGTCGAGGAGGTCCTGGGGCCAGGAGGACTCGGGGCGGGCGAGTTCCTCGCGCAGAGCTCCATCGAGCATGCGGCCCTCGGCGGCACGGTCGCGACGGGCGCGCTCGAGCAGGCCGAGCTCGATCCACGTTCGCTGGCGACCGTCGATGAGCGCTCCGACCACCACCGGCCCGGGGACCTTGGCGACGATGTCGAGCAG
>DAIDOU010000272.1 GCA_027458945.1 Acidobacteriota bacterium | reverse complement strand
GTGCAGGTGATCCCCCACATCACCGACGAGATCAAGGCGGCGCTCCGCGACGTCGCCGAGGACCACGACGTCGTCATCGTCGAGATCGGCGGCGTCGTCGGCGACATCGAGTCGCTGCCGTTCCTCGAAGCGATCCGTCAGTTCCGCCAGGACGCCGGCCGCGGCAACGCGATCAACGTCCACGTCACCCTCGTGCCGTACCTCGCCGCGCCGGACGAGCTCAAGACCAAACCGACGCAACACTCCGTCAAGGAACTGCTCTCGATCGGGATCCAGCCCGACGTGCTGGTGTGCCGGGTCGACCGTCACCTCCCCGAGGAGATGCGGCGCAAGATCGCGCTCTTCTGCAACGTCGAGGAGAGCGCGGTGATCCCGGCGCGCACCGCGGACACGATCTACGACGTCCCCCTCCGCCTCGCGGCCGAGGACCTCGACGGGTTGCTGCTCTCGATGCTCAACCTGCCGCGCGGCCAGCGCGACCTGTCGCGCTGGCAGACGATCGTGGACCGGCTGCACAAACCGGCGCGCACCGTGCGCATCGGCATCGTCGGCAAGTACGTCAACCTCGTCGACAGCTACAAGTCTCTCAACGAGGCGCTGCTGCACGGCGGCATCGCCAACGACGCCAAGGTCGAGCTGGTCTTCATCGACTCGGAGAAGCTCGAGGAGGAGGCGTACGTCGAGGAGCTGTTCCAGGTGGACGCGATCCTGGTGCCGGGCGGCTTCGGCAAGCGCGGCATCGAGGGGATGATCAAGGCGATCGAGTTCGCGCGCGGCCACAAGATCCCCTACTTCGGCATCTGCCTCGGCCTGCAGACCGCGGTCATCGAGTTCGCCCGCAACGCCTGCCACCTCGATCGCGCCAACTCCTCCGAGTTCGTCACCGACCCGCCGTACAAGGTCATCTACAAGATGCGCGAGCTGCTTGGCGTCGACACGATGGGCGGCACGATGCGCCTGGGCAAGTACCCGTGCCAGCTCAAGCCGGCCTCGCGCGCCTGGGAGGCGTACGGCGCCGACACGATCTGGGAGCGGCACCGCCACCGCTACGAGGTCAACCAGGACTACGTCACGATCCTCGAGCAGCACGGCATGCTGGTCACCGGCCGCTCCCCGGACCGCATCTTCGTCGAGATGGTCGAGATCCCCGACCACCCCTGGTTCGTGGCGTGCCAGTTCCATCCCGAGCTGAAGTCCAAGCCGTTCGCGCCGCACCCGCTCTTCGTCGCGTTCGTTCGCGCGGCGCTCGCCTACCGCGCCGCGAAGGCCGCGGCCGAGCAGGCCGAGGTCGCAGCGGAGCCTGCGGGGCCGGCGGAGGCGCCCGCCGGTGTCTGAGCGTCCGGCCCCCGTCCTCCTCGCCCCCGGCGTCGAGGTCGGGCGCGGCCGCCCCCTGGCCGTCATCGCCGGGCCGTGCGTGATCGAATCGCTCGAGCACGTGCTGCGCATGGCGGCCACACTGCGGCGCATCACGGCCGAACTCGGCGTCCCGCTCGTGTTCAAGGCCTCGTTCGACAAGGCCAACCGCTCCTCGCTCGCGAGCTACCGCGGCCCCGGCCTCGAGCAGGGCCTTGCCGCGCTCGCCGAGGTCAGGCGCGCCACCGGGTTGCCGCTGCTCACCGACGTCCACGAGCCGGCGCAGGCCGCGGCCGCGGCCGCGGTCGTCGATGTCCTCCAAGTGCCCGCCTTCCTGTGCCGGCAGACCGACCTGCTGCTCGCCTGCGGCCGCACCGGCAAGCCGGTCAACGTCAAGAAGGGCCAGTTCATGGCGCCGCACGACATGCGTCACGCCGTCGAGAAGATCGCCTCGACCGGCAACCGCGCGGTGACGCTCACCGAGCGCGGCTCGTCGTTCGGGTACAACAACCTCGTCCTCGACCTGCGCTCGCTCGCGGTGATGCGCCGGTTCGCGCCGGTCGTCTTCGACGCGACCCACTCGCT
>DAIDOU010000271.1 GCA_027458945.1 Acidobacteriota bacterium | reverse complement strand
GACATCATCGCGATCCTCGGGATCGACGAGCTGTCCGAGGACGACAAGCTCGTGGTCGCGCGGGCGCGCCGCATCGAGCGCTTCCTCTCGCAGCCGTTCCACGTCGCGGAGCAGTTCACCGGCCTGAAGGGGCGCTATGTGCAGATCGCGGAGACGATCCGCGGCTTCCGCATGATCGCCGAGGGCGAGCTCGACGAGCTGCCGGAGCAGGCGTTCTACATGGTCGGCAGCATCGACGAGGCGATCGAGAAGGGCGAGAAGCTGAAGGCGGAGGGGACGGCGTGAGCGACGGCCGCCTGTACGTCAAGGTGATCACCCCGACCCGGGTGGTGGTCGAGGGCGACGCCGACACCGTGACGCTGCCCGGGCCGCTCGGCACGCTCGGCATCCTTCCCGGGCACGCGGCGCTGCTGACCACGCTGCGCGTCGGCGAGCTCGCCTACCGCGCCGGCGGGCGCGACCACGTGCTCGCCGTGCAGAACGGCTTCGCCGAGGTGGCGGACGACGTCGTCACCGTGCTCGCCGACCGCGCGGAGCTTCCCTCCGAGATCGACGTCGACGCTGCCAGGGCCGACCGGGCCGCGGCCGAAGCGGCGCTCAAGACCGCCGGGGGGAAGGCGCTCGACCGTCAGCTGGCCAAGCTCCAGCTCGCGACGGTCCGCCTCGCCGTCGCCGCCCGCCGGTGAGCGCGCCGCGCCCCGGGCCGGCGCTCCGACTCCTCGCGGCCGCACTGCTCGGTCTGACGGCGCTGACCGGTTGCATCAGCAGCGGCACCCGCACCGACTACACCTACGACCCCAGCTACGGCGTCGCCAGCCCGGAGTTCCTGCGCTCGCTCGCGGCGCTCAAGAACGGGATGGTGCCCGGCAACGCGGTCACGCTCCTGCAGAACGGGGACGGTCTCTTCCCCGACCTGCTGCGGGCGATCGCCGGCGCGCGCGAGAGCGTCGACGTCGAGATCTACATCTTCAACGACGGCGAGATCGGGCGCGAGATTGCGGACGCGCTCATCGAGCGGGCGCGCGCCGGGGTCGGCGTCCGCGTGCTCGTCGACGACATCGGCGCCCGCCTCGGCGGCCTCGCCGACGAGATGCGGGCCGCCGGCGTCAACGTCCGCATCTACAAGCCGATCCGCATCTACTCGCTGACCCGCCTCGGGCACCGCACCCACCGCAAGATCGTCACGATCGACGGCCGCGTCGGCTACTGCGGCGGCTTCGCCTTCGACGACCGCTGGCGCGGCGACGCCCGCAACCAGCACGAGTGGCGCGACCTCGCCGTCCGCCTCGAGGGTCCCGCCGTCCGCCAGCTGCAGCGCATCTTCATGGAGGACTGGGTCAACACCACCGGCGAGGTCCTCGGCGGCGACGCCCAGTTCCCCGTCCTCGAGCCGGCTGGCGACGTCCTCGTCCAGGTGATCTCGAGCTCGCGCAACGACCAGAGCTCGATGTCCAAGCTCATGCTGTACATGGCGATCCAGGCGGCGCGCAGCGCCATCACGATCGAGAACGCGTACTTCGTGCCCGACGCCCAGATCCGCCGTGCCCTCATCCGCGCCGCACGGCGCGGGGTCAAGGTACGCATCGTCGTCCCCGGACCGAGCATCGACATCCCGGCGATCCGGCGCGCATCGCAATTCCATTACGGCGAGCTGCTCGACGCCGGCGTCGAGATCTACGAGTATCAGCCGACGATGCTGCACTCCAAGGCGATGGCGGTGGACGGGATCTGGGCCACGGTCGGCTCGATCAACTTCGACACCCGCTCGATGCGCAAGAACGCCGAGGCCAACGTGGTCGTCTACGACGCGCGCTTCGCGGCGCAGCTCGGCGCCGTCTTCGACCAGGACATCGCGCGCTCCGTCCGGCTGACGAAGCGGGCGTGGGCCAAACGCGGCCTGTGGGTCCGCGTCCGCGAGCTGTTCGCGTCGTTCTTCACCGAGATGTACTGACCGCCGCACCCGCGCGCCGCGGCGGCCGTGGAGCGCCCTCAGCGGCCGAGCAGCCCGTTCTTGAGCGCCTCGTTCGGCGGTTTCGGGCCGAGCCAGATCGAGAACAGCGCCGAGGCGAACTCCGCCCCGGGGATGACCCCCATCTCCCGGCCCTTGATCTCGACCTTGGTGCCCTCGCCGGGGGTGTAGGTCAGCACGGCCACATCGCCCTTCTTCATGTCGGACCAGTAGCCGTCGAACGTCGCCATCGGCGCCTTGAGCGCCGCGAGCGAGCCGCCGGCGTTGTTCTTGAACCCCTCGGCCCAGGCCTCCAGGAGCTTGTCGCGGCCCACCTCCTTGTAGAGGAAGTGCATGACCAGTTGCTTCGGCTCGTCGGCGGCCAGGATCTTGGCCGGGTCGGCCTGCTTGGCCGGGAGGTAGAGCGCCGCCGCATAGATATTGATCCCGATGAAGGCGATCTTCTTGACGCGCACCCCCATCCCGTTGAGGATGAGGTTGGCCGTCCCCACCGTCACCTGGTCGGGGAAGACGACGCCCTCGATCTCACCGGCGACGGCGGCGGTCCCGAGTGCGAGACCCGCGAGAACCAGGCACACGATTCGACGCATGGCATCCTCCTTTGGCCGCTGTGAGCGCCCGCTCGTGCGATCGATCATACACTGGCCGCCGGCGGGCCTCGACGTCCGCGCGCTGGCGCCTCGCCGGGGGGCGAGGTAAGCTCTCCGAGATGGCGACTCAACCGAGCGCTCCCGACCGCGCCCCGCTGGCCAGCTGGGAGCCGGTGCACCCGGCCGCCGCCGCGTTCGCAGCCGGCCCGGGCACCCCCGCCCGCTCCGCACCCGGCGCAGCCGGGCGCTCGCGTTCGCTCGCGGATGCGCTCGCCGAGGACAACCGCCGCTGGGGCAGCCCGGTGGACGGTGAGCTGGCGCGCTGGCTCGGCGGCGCCGACGCGGTCGTCACCGGGCAGCAGCCCGGTCTGCTCGGCGGCCCGCTGCTCACGCTCGTCAAGGCGGCGGCCGCGGCGGCGGAGGCCGCCCGGCGCCGCGCGGCCGGTCGTGACGCGGTCGCCTTCCTCTGGCTCGCAACCGCCGACGACGACCTCCCCGAGATGGGTTGGGCGCGGGTCGCAGCCGGCGAAGAGGTGGCCGAGCTGCGCGAGCCGGGGTGGGCGCGCGGCGGGATGCTCGGCGGCGCGGCGCCGCTCTCGGGCGAGTGTGCGTCGTTCCTCGACGCCCTGCGGCCACAGCTCTCCGGCGAAAATGCCCGCGCCGCGCTCGACCTCGCGGCGGCGTGCTACGCCCCTGGCGCCCTCCTCGGGGAGGCGACCGCCCGCTTTCTGGCCGGCGTCCTCGCAGGGTGCGGCGTCGTGCTCGTCGACGCCCTCGAGCCCGAGCTCGCGCGCGCGGCGGCGCCGGTGGCGACCCGGGTCCTCGAGGGCCTGCCGGCCTGCTGGGACGCGCTCGCCGCCGGCGGCGAGCGGATGCGCGCGCGCGGCTGGCCGCTGCCGTTGCGCATCTCGCCGCACCGGCTGCCGCTGTTCCGCCGCAGCGGCGACCGCCGCGAGGCGCTGCCGACGAGCCACGGGGCGTGCCCCGCCGCGGTCCTCGCCGAGCACGCGGCACACCCCGAGCGCTTCCTCCCGAACGCGTGGCTGCGGCCGCTCGTGGCCGACGCCGCGCTCGGAACCGCGGTGTCCTTCTTGGGCGGGGCGGAGCTCGTGTACCACCTCCAGACGGAGGAGGTGCGCGCCGTGGCGGGGATCGGCCGCCCCGAGTGGCGCCTGCGGCCGCACGTCACCGTCGTCACCGCGGGCGAGCGTCGTCTCGCCCGCCAGCTCAGGCTGGCTCCGGAGCAGCTGCTGCGGCCGTCGCTGCCGTCGCCGGCGCTGCCCGGCCGGGTGACGCGCCGGCGCCTCGAGCGCCTGCGCGCGACCGTGGAGACCGGCCTCGGGGGTCTCGCCACGAGCGCCCGCGCCGAGCTGCCGGCGCTCGGCGGCGACCTCGATGCGACGGCGAAGAAGCTCGCAGCGGCGCTGGCATGGCTCGGGGGCCGCATCGAAGGCGCCGCGACCCGCGACGCCGAGGCCGCGGTCGGGCGCTGGCGCCGCCTGCGCGCGTTCCTGCGCCCGGACGGCCAGCCGCAGGAGCGCCGTCTCTCGGTGCTGGCGCCGCTGCTCCGCCTCGGACCCGCCTGGCCGCGCGAGCTCGCCGCTGCACTCGATCCCGCCGACCCCGGGATGCACCTGCTGTTCTGGAACGAGGGCGGGCGATGGTAGCCGCGTGCGATGTGCTCGCGGTCGGGGCGCACCCGGACGACGTCGAGCTCGGCTGCGGCGGCACCGTGGCGCGCCTGGCCGCGGCGGGGCGACGGGTCGCGATCCTCGACCTCACGGCGGGGGAGCTCGGCACCCGCGGCGACGCGCCGCTGCGGGCGGCCGAGGCGAGCGCTGCGGCCGCGGCGCTCGGGGTCCTCTGGCGGGAGTGTCTGGGCCTCCCCGACGGCGGCCTGAGCCGCACCGACGACGGACAGCTGGTTGCGCTGGTGGGGGCGCTGCGGGCGGCGGCGCCGCGAGCCGTGCTCCTGCCGGACGACGGTGACCCGCACCCCGACCACGCTGCGGCGGCCGAGTTGGTCCGCCGCGGGTCGTTCCTCGCCGGGGTCGCGAAGTACCACCCGGAGCGCGGCGCGCCGTCGCGACCAGGCCTGCTCCTCGCGTACCCGGGGCCGCGCCAGCTGTTCCAGCCCGCACTCGTGGTGGACGTGTCGGCGGCGTACGGCGCGAAGCGCGCGGCGCTGGCGGCGCACGCCTCGCAGTTCGACCCCGGTGCGGGGGCCGCGACCCACCTCGCCTCCGGGCACTTCCTCGCCGCGATCGAGGGTCGCGATCGCGCGTGCGGCAACCTCGCCGGCGCCGAGTTCGGCGAGGGGTTCGCGAGCCCTGGGACGCTCGCAGCGGACGAACTCGCCTGGCTGTTCGCCCCGCGGGTCCCGGACCACGGACCACGGACCACGGACCACGGGCCGGGTGGGAGGATGGGATGAGGATCGGCGTCACCTGCTATCCGACCGTGGGCGGCTCCGGCACCGTCGCCACCGAGCTCGGCCTCGAGATCGCGCGGCGCGGTCACGAGGTGCACTTCATCTGCTACGCGCTCCCGTACCGCCTCGGCCGGGTGCCGCCCGGCGTCACCTTCCACGAGGTCTCGGTTCCGACCTATCCGCTGTTCTCCTACCCGCCGTACTCGCTGGCGCTCGCCTCGCAGATGGCGGACGCCGTGCGCACGCACGGGATCGAGTTGCTGCACGTGCACTACGCGATCCCGCACGCGATCTCGGCGCACCTGGCGCGCGAGATCCTCGGCGGAGGGCCCAAGCTCATCGTCACCCTGCACGGCACCGACATCACGGTCGTCGGCGCCGACCCCTCGTTCCTGCCGATCGTCCGGCTCGGGATCGAGCGCGCCGACGCCGTGACCGCGGTGTCGCGCTCGCTGGCGCGGGAGACGCACGAGATCCTGGGGATCGAGCGCGAGATCGAGGTGATCCCGAACTTCGTCGATTCCGATCGTTGCGACCCCGACTTCTCCGCGGCGTACCGGCGGCGCCTCTCGCCGGACGGGGCGCCGCTCCTCGTGCACGCGTCCAACTTCCGTCCGGTCAAGCGCGTCCTCGACGTGCTCGAGGTCTTCCGCCAGGTCAACGAGCGCCTGCCGGCGCACCTCGCGATGGTCGGGGACGGGCCGGAGCGACCTTCCGCGGAGCGCTTCGTCCGCGACGCCGGCATCGCGCACCGGGTCGAGTTCCTCGGCAACGTCTCCCCGGTCGAAGGGGTCATGGGCGCCGGCGACGTGTTCCTGCTGCCGTCGTCGGAGGAGTCGTTCGGCCTGGCCGCGCTCGAGGCGATGGCGTGCGGCGTGCCGGTGGTCGCCTCCGACGCCGGCGGCATCCCCGAGGCCGTCGAGAACGGCCGCGGCGGTTTCACCTTGCCAGTCGGCGACACCGCCGCCATGGCCGCGGCCGTGCTGCGCCTGCTCTCGGACCCGGAGGAGATGGCGCGTCAGAGGGCGTTCGCGCGCGCCCACGCCGCCGAGTTCGGCACCGCCAGGGTCGTGGACCGCTACGAGGCGCTCTACCGGCGGCTGCTCGGAGCTTGAGCCGCCGCGAACGGCCGGCCCGTTGAAATTTCCGACCCCCTCCGCTACGCTTTAGGAAAGAAACTGCGAACGTTCCGCTGTGGCGGAGAAAAGGAGAACGACGATGGCGGTACCACCCAGTGCGGTCCCCCCTGCCCCCGCACCCACCACGGGCACGGCCAAGGCGGACCTGGCCAAGAGGTTCATCGCGGCGCTCATCGACGGGATCATCATCGGCATCGCCGGGATGATCGTCGGCTTCGTCCCGTTTATCGGCGGGCCGATCGCGGGCGTCCTGGTCGGCGGCTACTGGCTGATGCGCGACGGCCTCGACCTCGACTTCGCGGACAAGCGCTCGATCGGCAAGAAGGTGATGAAGCTGCGCCCGATCCGCCTCGACGGCCAGCCGATGGACCAGAGCACCTCGATGAAGCGCAACATACCGCTCGCGATCTACGCGATCGGCTACTTCCTCTGGATCGTGCCCGTGGCCGGGCACCTGATCTCGATCCCGATCTTCATGATCGGCGGCCTGATCAACCTGATGGAGGCGATCCTCGTGCT
>DAIDOU010000270.1 GCA_027458945.1 Acidobacteriota bacterium | reverse complement strand
CTCTCTGGGCTCTCGCTGATCGCGTTCGGCAGGGCGCCGAACGCGGCCGCGGCGGACGCGGCCAAGAACCCGAACGCGGTGAAGGCCGAGTACAAGAGCGGCTTCACCATGACCACGGCGAGCAAGAAGTTCGAGCTGCGCATCACGGCCGCGCTGCAGTATCGCTACACCTACGTCGACTACGACCACAGGATCAAGGGCAACGAGGAGAACTACTCCAACTTCTACATGCGGCGCGCCCGCGTCTGGCTCGACGGCTACGCCTACGACCCGCGCCTGACGTACTACATCCACATCCAGCTCGAGCCGATGTCGGCCACCAACCTGCACGACGCCTGGATCCAGTACAAGTTCTCCGACCTGTTCTCGCTCGGAGCCGGCCGCAACAAGATCCCGTACGGCACCGAGTTCCTCGCCTCCGGGTTCGGGCTCAACTTCATCGACCGCTCGATCATGTACGGCGAGACCGACATCAACGCCGGCGGCGGTTACTCGAAGTGGCCGGGCGGCAACCAGGGGTTCGCGATCTCGGCCGAGCAGGCCAACACCGGCTTCCCGGTCGGCGGCTTCTGCCTGTTCCGCTCGCAGGGCGTCAGCGCCACCGGCATCAAGCACTTCAAGAACGGCTCGGCGTTCCAGTACGAGGCCGGCGTCTGGCAGGGCCGCGACACCAAGGGCGGCAGCAACGCGGCCGACAACCACCTCTTCGCGGTGCGCCTCGGCTACTACCCCCTCGGCTGGATCAACTGGCTGACCGAGGGTGACGTGGACTACACCGAGAACTTCAAGATCGGCATCCTCGGTTCCGCATACACCGACAGCCGGCTGCACAACAAGGACGCCGCCGGCCTCACGGTGCCGACCTACAAACCCGACGACCACGGCTACAATCTCTCCGTGCTGACCAGGTACCGCGGCTTCTCGGGCGACTTCGAGTGGGGCACCGAGTCGTTCGACCTCAACCGTCACATCGCCGGGCCGACCAAGTTCGATCGCCAGGCGTGGCGCGCCGCCTTCGGCTACTTCGTCGTGCCGACCCGCATCGAGGTGGTCGCCCGGTACGCGCAGGTTCAGCGCCTCAAGGACCCCACCGCAGCCGCCATCACCAACTCCGGCCTCGGGTTCGTGCCGGTCAAGGTCAACGGCACCTACGTCAACGCCATCGAGAAGCGCCTCAACGAGATCACGGCCGGGGTCAACTTCTACTTCCACAAGCACCAGCAGAAGCTGTTCTTCGACGTCTCGAGCCTGACCCGCGACTTCGCCGACAACCCGGGTGTCACCAAGCCCGAACAGCAGAAGGATAAGCGGTTCCGCTCGATGGTGCAGCTCAAGTTCTAGCTCTGGCGTGGCCGGCCCGGCGGGACGCCCCGCCGGGCCGCGCCCGCACCGCTCCGCCGGAGCGGCCTATGCTCAGCAGTGGGGGGTCCAGTGGCACGGTTCGAGCCGATACCTACCTGTGCACAGTGCACCATGTTCGAGGACCAGCCGGGCGCGCTCGAGCGGGCCTTCATCGGGATGACCGCGCTCTCCTCCGCCTATGGCTCGACCCGGGGCCGCGCCGGTGTGTGCGCTTCCAGCGGGCGGTTCCACGACCCCGGGCCGGCGTGCCCCGAGTTCGCGCCGAGACCTGCCGCGAGGAGCCGGCGATGAACGCGCTCGAGCGCACCGGCGCCCCGTGGTGGGTGCCGGTCGAGGCCGCCCGGCCGCTGCGCGCCGAGCAGCTCGCCGACGCCATCCTCGAGCGCTGCCGCGGCGAGGGACCGGCGAACTGCGTCAACCGCTGTCCTCTCGCCGTCGACGCCCGGGGCTACGTCCAGCTCACCGCCGAGGGCAAGTTCGCCGAGGCGCTGCAGTTGGTGCGCGAGAGGCTGCCGTTCCCCGGCGTTGTCGGCTACGTCTGCGCGCACCCGTGCGAGCTGCACTGCAAGCGCATCGACGAGGACGCCGCGGTGCGCATTCGCGACATCAAGCGCTTCCTCGCCGAGCACGAGGAGGGCGCGCCCCGCCACATCCTCGACTGCGAGCCGGACCGCGACGCGGCGGTCGCGGTGGTCGGCGCCGGTCCCGCCGGCCTGCTCGCGGCGCACGACTTGCGCCGGCGCGGCTACCGCGTCGTCGTCTTCGAGAGGGAGGCGACGATCGGTGGTTGTCTGACGCACAAGATCCCCTCCTGGCGCTTGCCGCGCGCGGTGGTCGAGCGTGACCTCTCCGTGATCGCGGCGCTCGGCATCGAAGTGAGAACCGGCATCGAGGTCGGCCGCGACACGACGCTCGCCGCGCTGCGGCAGGAGTTCGCCGCGGTGCTCCTGCTCCCCGGTTTCGCCGGCGCGGGCCGCCTGCTCGCTATGCTCGACGGCGAGCACCCGCCAGCGCACGGTCGCCTGCTGCCGGTCGACCCGGCGACGTGCGCGACGGCCTGGCATGGCGTGTTCGCCGGCGGCGACGCGGTGAGCGGGCCGGCAACCGTCATCGAGGCGCTCGAACTCGGCCGCCGCGCCGCGGCGTCGGCGCACCGGTTCCTGAGCGGGGTGGACCCCAACCCCGACGCGTTGCAGCAGCGGCCGTTGCTCTGGCGCCTCGCAACCGATGAGGCGGAGCGGTTGCGGCGCGAACGACCGCCGGTGATGCTGCAGCCGTTCGCGCCACCGCTCGACGAGGTCGCCGTGGTCGAGGAGGCCAAGCGCTGCCTCGACTGCCGGTGCGGGCTCTGCGTCAGGGACTGTGAGTTCCTCACCGCCCATTGCCGGTCACCCAAAGAACTCGCGCGGCAGGTCAAAGCGGGCGTCGGCGGCGCCTTGAAGATGGTGTACTCCTGCAACATCTGCTCGCTCTGCGCCGAGGTCTGCCCGGTCGACCTCGACACCGGGGCAATGTTGCTCGCCGCCCGCCAGGAGGCGGTGCGGCAGGGGATCGGCCCGCTGCCGCAGCACAAGCCGATCGTTTCCTACTTCCGCGCCGGCATCGGCGACACCTTCACGTTGGCGATGTCGGAGCCGGGCCGGCAGCGGAGCAAGCGCCTCTTCTTCACCGGCTGCTCGCTGCCCGCGGTGTCGCCACGCAACACCCTGGCGGTGTACGACGAACTGCGGCGCAACTTCCCCGGCACCGGCGTCCTGATGTTCTGCTGCGGCGCGCCGGCCGAGCTGATCGGCATGGAGGCCGCGTTCGGCCAGACCTGCAGCGCGATCCAGGCGCACGCCGAGCGGCTCGGCGCCGAGGAGTTGATCGCCGCGTGCCCCGACTGCGCGCACACGCTGAAGGCGGGCCTCCCGGGCCTCAAGGTCACGACGGTCTGGGAGCGGCTGGCCGGTCGTTGGTCACCGCCCGCGCTGCGCAGCGGCGAGCGCGTGTCGATCCACGATTCGTGCAAGGCGCACCACGAGCCGGCGACGCACGACGCGGTGCGCACGCTGCTGCGCGGCGCCGGCGCGACGATCGAGGACGTCGAGTACGCTCGCGAGAAGGCCAGGTGCTGCGGCAACGGCGGCATGATCTATCCCGTCGACCCGCAGCTCGCACAGAGGATCACCCAGCGCCGGGCCGACGAGTCGCCGCTTCCGATGGTCACGTACTGCGCGGGTTGCCGGGCTGCGCTCGCCGGCCGCGGCAAGGCGGCGATCCACATCCTCGATTTCCTGCTCTCCACCGGCGACATCCAGGCGGTGGCGCGGCGCAAGCCGACCGGGTCGATAGCCCGCTATGCCAACCGCCTGCGCACCAAGTGGGCGTTCCGCCGGCTGCAGCCGACGGCGGTGCGGTGAGGGACGCGATGGCGACAACCACCATCACCGTGAACGGCCGGCCCGTAGAGGTTCCCGCTGGCGTCAACCTGCTCACGGCGTTGCGCCAGCACGGCATCGTGCTGCCGACGCTGTGCCACGACGAGCGCTTGACGCCGTACGGCGGTTGCCGGCTCTGCGTCGTCGCCCGTCGCGACGGGCGCCCCGGCCTAGTGCCCGCGTGCTCGACGCCGGCGTTGCCCGGCATGGAGATCGACACCGAGACGCCCGAGGTGCACGAGGCGCGACGCCGCCAGCTCCAGCTCATCCTGCTCAACCACCGCATGGAGTGCCCGGTGTGCGAGCGCAGCGGCGATTGCCGCCTGCAGGACCTGGTGTACGAGTACGGCGGCGACGAAAGCCGGCTGCCGTTCGACCTCGTCCGCCGGCCGCGCGACACCGCGTCGCCGCTGATCGTCCGCGACCCCGAGAAGTGCATCGTGTGCGCGAAGTGCGCCCGCCTGTGCGACGAGGTCCAGGGCGTCGCCGCGATCGGTCTCATCGGCCGCGGCCTCGGCGCGCGCGTCACCACCTGGCTCGATGGCCCGCTCGACTGCGAGTTCTGCGGCCAGTGCGTCGACGCATGCCCGGTGGCCGCTCTCACCATCCCGTCGTTCGCGTCCGATCTTCCCGCCTGGCGGCGCACCACCGTCACCACCACCTGCTCGTACTGCTCGTGTGGGTGCGAGCTCACGGTCGCAAGCGACGGGGCGCGGCCCGCCGTCTCGGCCACGGCGAAGAGCCAGCCCAACGACGGCAAGCTGTGCGCCAAGGGGCGGTTTGGTCTCGACGTGCTCAACCATCGCGAACGGCTGACGCAGCCGCTGCTGCGCCGCGGCGGCCGTCTCGTCGAGGCGAGTTGGGCCGATGCGCTCGCCGCGGCCGCCTCGGGGCTCGCTAGCGCACGGCGCAACGGCGAGGTGATCGCGGCCGTGGGCTCGACGCGGCTGACGACCGAGGACGCTTTCCTGTTGCAGCGGTTCGTCCGCGACGTGCTTGGCAGCCCGCACGTGTCCGCCGGCGCCGACCCCGGCGTCGAGGCGCTCGTCGCCGGGCTTGGGGAGGCGATCGGGACACCCCGTTCCACCGCGACGATCGCCGACCTCGCGACCGCCGACGCGGTCCTCGTGCTCCGCGCCGATCCCGGACGGACGCACCCGCTGGTCAAGACCGAGCTCGTCGCCGCAGCCCGGCGCGGGCACGCCGTGCTGCTTGCCCACCCCGGCCCGGCGTCGCTCGCCGGCCTCGCCGCACAACACGTGGCGGTGGCCCCGGGGCGCGAGGAGATCCTCCTGCTCGGCGTCATCGAGGAGCTGGTGCGCCGCCGCGGCGGACCCGGCCCCGCGGTCGCCGGCGCCGAGGGACACGAGATCTGGCGGCTGGGACTCGAGGAGTGCCGGCCCGCCGCGGTGTCACCGCTGGCCGGGGTCGCCGCAGCCGATGTCGCGCGACTCGCGGACCGGCTCGAGGCGGCCTCGTCCCTGGTGCTCACGGTGGCGACCGGGCGCGGCCTGCCCGGCGACGAGGCCGGCGTGACCCGCCGGGCCGTCGAGCTGCTCGCCGTGCTCGGCCTGCTCGAACGGCCGGGCAGCGGCGTGCTCGTGCTCGGCGA
>DAIDOU010000269.1 GCA_027458945.1 Acidobacteriota bacterium | reverse complement strand
CGCACCAGGCGGGCGAGCGACTCCTCCAGGGCGATCATGCCGGCGCGCTTCCCGAGGGTGATCTCGGTGCCCAGGTTCTCGACGCGGTCCTTGCGGATGTGCTGGCGCACCGCCGGGTTCGCCAGGAGGAGCTCGACAGCGGGGACGCGCCCGCGCCGGTCGGCCGTGGGGATCAGCTGCTGGCTGACCACCGCGGCGAGCGCGAGGGCGAGCTGCTGCCGGATCTGTCCCTGCTGCGCCGCCGGAAAGACATCCACGATGCGGTGGATCGCCTGCGCCGCGTCGGCCGTGTGCAGGGTCGAGAGGACGAGATGCCCGGTTTCGGCGGCGGTGAGCGCAATCGCGATCGTCTCCAGGTCGCGCATCTCGCCGACGAGAAGCACGTCAGGGTCCTGCCGGAGCGCCGCTTTGAGCGCCGCCGCGAACGATGGCGCGTCGGAGCCGACCTCGACCTGCTCGACGATCGAGCGCCCGTTCGGGTGCTCGTACTCGATCGGCTCCTCGATCGTGACGACGTGACAGCTCCTGGTGCGGTTGATCTCGCCGACGAGCGCGGCGAGGGTGGAGGTCTTGCCGGCGCCGGTCGGTCCACACACCAGCACCAGGCCGCGGGCGGGCTTCACGAGCTCGGCGAGCGCCGGCGGCAGGCCGAGGCCGGCCAGGGTCGGGACCTGCCGGGGCAGGACCCGGACGGCGGCGGCCAGCCGGCCGCGCTGGCGGTGGAGGTTGACGCGCACGCGGAAGGCGCCGCCGCCGCTGCTGACCCGGAGCGAGAAGTCGGCGGCGCCGCCCTGCTGCAGCGCACGCCACGCCGGCTCCGGCACGTGCGGCGCGAGCAGCTCGCGGATCTCACCCTCGTCCAGGGGCGGCGCCTCGACCGCTGCGAGTTGCCCCGCCACCCTCATGATCGGCGGCGCGCCGGGGACGAGGAGCAGGTCGCTCGCGTCGCGACGGAGCACCAGCCCCAGCACGGCCTCGAGCGCATCGCCCGCCACGACCTCCGAACGGGCAGGGCGAGCGGGCACCGCCGCTTCCCCGGCGGCGCCGGCCCCGGGCGCGTCGCGGTTGAGCTCGCGCACGAGGGCGTCGAGCTCGTCATCGCGCATGAAGTTGCCCATGCGCCATCGTACCTCGGGCGGGGACCGCGCCGCCGGGGGGTTGACAGGCCGGCGCGGGTCGTCTATAAAGTTCGTCCCCCGCCTCGGGCGGGGTTGCTCTTTGAAGGACGAACAGATCGATGGGGCGCGGCGAGGGGGGTTGACAGACCACCGAACCCGCAGTACCCTATCAGTCCGCCTTTCGAGGCGAGCCGGGGTTCTTTGAAAACTAAATCGAGCGTGCGGTGCAAACGTAGTTTCTTTGCATCAACGAATAACGCACGGTTCTGTCCTGCCGTTTCAGGACAGGCCGCGTTCACAGGTTCAAACCGGAGAGTTTGATCCTGGCTCAGAATGAACGCTGGCGGCGCGCCTAACACATGCAAGTCGAGCGAGGCCGTGGCTTCGGCCACGAGTCGAGCGGCGAACGGGTGAGTAACGCGTGGGTAACCTACCCAGGAGTGGGGGATAGCTTCGCGAAAGTGGAGGTAATACCGCATTCGCCCGCCGGGTCACAAGACCTGGTGAGGAAAGGCTGGGATCTTCGGACCAGCCGCTCCTGGATGGGCCCGCGTTCGATTAGCTAGTTGGTGGGGTAACGGCCCACCAAGGCTGCGATCGATAGCCGGCCTGAGAGGGTGATCGGCCACATTGGGACTGAGACACGGCCCAGACTCCTACGGGAGGCAGCAGTGAGGAATATTGCTCAATGGACGAAAGTCTGAAGCAGCAACGCCGCGTGAGGGATGAAGGTGCTCTGCATCGTAAACCTCTGTAGCCGGGGACAAATGTCGAGTTACTACTCGATTGATGGTACCCGGAAAGTAAGGATCGGCTAACTACGTGCCAGCAGCCGCGGTAATACGTAGGATCCAAGCGTTGTCCGGATTTACTGGGTGTAAAGGGTGCGCAGGCGGACTGGTTAGTCAGGAGTGAAATCTCGGCGCTTAACGCCGAAAC
>DAIDOU010000268.1 GCA_027458945.1 Acidobacteriota bacterium | reverse complement strand
AGGCCTGGCTCGCCAGTGCCTGCTGGAAGGCACCACTTTGCACCGCCGCCTGGAACTCCGGGCTCCTCATCGCGGCGACGAACCTCGCGTCCTGCACGAGCGCCGCAGCGTCCGGATTCCTCATCGCGGCGGCGAACTTCGCGTCCTGCACGAGCGCCGCAGCGTCCGGGTTCCTCATCGCGGCGGCGAACTTCGCATCCTGCACGAGCGCCGCAGCGTCCGGGTTCCTCATCGCGGCGGCGAACTTCGCGTCCTGCACGAGCGCCGCGGCGTCCGGGTTCCTCATCGCAGCGGCGAACCTCGCATCCTGCACGAGCGCGGCGGCATCCGGATTTCTCATCGCGGCGGCGAACCTCGCGTCCTGCACGAGCGCCGCGGCGTCCGGGCTCCTCATCGCGGCGGCGAACCTCGCGTCCTGCGCGAGCGCCGCAGCGTCCGGATTCCTCATCGCGTTGAGGAACGCCGGGTTCAACGCTGCCTGCTGGAACGCCTGGTTGACCAGCGCACGGGCGAACGCGCCATTCGCGAGCGCCTTCTGGAACTCCTTGCTGTTGATCAACTTTTGGACCTGGTCGTTCTGCAGGAGTGCCTGGACCTCGGGGTGGTTCAGGATCACGTCCTTGTCGGCCATTTGCTCGGCCCGGTACCTTTCCGCCCTCTGGACTCCCCCGATGGTGCCGGCGACATCGGTGCCGGTCGGGTGCGGGTAGAAGAGCCCGATGACCGCCACCAGCGCGATCACCGCCAAGGCTCCCGCGATCACCCACAGTGTCTTCTGCAACCTCGACGTGTCTTCGTTCATCGCATCCCCCCTTTTACTTGCGGCCCACAGCTGGTGACGCGCGTCGCACGCTCCCAACGGAGGAGCGCCGCGTCAGGTTGTCGGATAGACCCGAAGCGACTGTGCTCCGGGGGCCGAAGGGCGTCCTGGGAGAACCGGGTTTCCCACACTCCAGGATCTCGGAGAAGAGGCCCTTGAGCCTTGGCCTGCGCGACGGTCTGGCCGTTTTCATGACGTCCTCATGTCAACCAGCGTGGGCCCGACCACCTCGGAAGTCCTGTCTATTCCCCGGCGGCGGCCCGGTCTTTTCCCTGATTTTCTCCGTGCACTGGCGAGCAGTTTGGTTCCAGCAGCGTCGGAAGTGTCTAAGCAGCGAAAGAGTTGCTATAATCCGGCGACAATACGGACGTCGGAGCATGACCTCAACAGAGGATTTCCGCCTCGGTGACTGGCTGGTCCAGCCGAGCCTGAATCGGGTTTCGCGGGGCCCCGAGTCGGCGGCGCTGCAGCCGCGCTTCATGGACTTGCTGGTCTACCTCGCGCAGCACGGCGGCAAAGTCGTGTCGAAGGAGGAGATCCTCGATGCGGTGTGGGGGAAGGAGTTCGTCTCCGAGGGCACCCTCACGCATGCCGTTGCGGTGATCCGCCAGACCCTCGGGGACGACGTGCGCAACCCCGCCTACATCGAGACGATCCCAACCCGGGGCTACCGCCTGATCGCGCCGGTTTCGCCGCTCTCGGAACCGGATGCGGCGCCGGCCGTCGCGGTCCAGCGGCCGCCAGAGACGCACAGGAGACCGGGTTGGATGATGCTGTCGGCGGGAGTCCTCGCGGTCCTCGCTGTTGCAGCCTGGGCGGCGATTCGGTGGCTCCACGCCTCGCACCTCCTGCCGCAGGGGAAAGGGCCGGTAAGGATCGTCGTGATGCCGTTCCAGAACTTCGGACCGGCCGCGCAGGAGTATGTGGCGCTGGGCATTACGGACGACATCACGACCAGGTTCGCCGCGGTCCACGGGATCGTGGTCAGCTCGCGCGCGAGCGCCTCCTCCTGTGCCAAGGCGGGATGGTCCGCCCATCAGATCGCCGGCGAATTGGGCGTCAGCTTCATCCTGGACGGGAGCGTGCGCTGGGAAACCGATCAGTCGAAAGGCGAGTCGCTTCGAGTCAACGCCCAGCTGATCCGGGCGACCGACGACACGCTCCTGTGGGGACAGAGCTATCGGACCGACCCCACGGACGTGCTCGAGGTCGGCGCGGTGATCGCAGGAGACGCGATCCAGGAGCTCGGCGTCCCCATTCGAGGAGCCGAGCAAAGGCGATTGGCAGCCATGCCGACCGCGAACCCGGACGCGTACCAGGCCTACCTCTGCGGGATGCGCTACCACGATCTGCGCAGCCGGGAGCAGATGGGGCTCGCCGTCTCGATGTTCGACCGCGCCGTGAAGCTCGACCCCACGTTCGCCGAGGCGTTTGCGGAGCTCTCGGTAGCGGATTCCCGCATCTACCACCTCGGGATCGACACGACCCCCGATCGTCTCGCGAAGGCCGACCAGGCCGCCCGGCGCGCGGTCGAACTCCGTCCGGATCTGCCCGAGGCCCATCTCGCGCTCGGGGCGATCCAGCAGTTCGGGCATCGCGACTTTGCCGGGGCCCTGGCGGAGTATGAAATCGCGGCGCGCTCCCTCCCCAACGACAGCGAGCTGCTCGCGCTCATCACCGACGTGCATCGGAGGCAGGGAAAGTGGACGGAGGCGCGCCGCGAGATCGAACGGGTGGTCGACCTCGACCCCGCCAACTACACCGCCTTGTTGGCCCTGGGTGACACCCTCGTCCGCATGCGAGCGTATGCCGAGGCGGACCGGGCCTTCCAGCGGGCGACGAACCTCTCGCCCGACCGAAACGACCCGTACCTGCGAAGGTTCTGGAATGATCTCCTTTGGGGTAGAAACCTCGACCGCGCTGAGCGCGTGCTCGCCGACACGCCGCTTCCCGGCGACTCCGATGCTCTCCTGTGCCGTTCGTACCTTGAATACCTCCGGCGGCACTTCAACGCTGCCGTCGAGACACTGGCGGGAGTGCGGGCGGACGCGCAGCTGGGACCGTTCCGGTACGGCTCAAGAGACCTGCTTCACTGTCTATACCTCGACGCCGCCGGCGACAGGCCGGGCGCCACCCGGGCGTGCTCGATCGCGCTGGCCGGACCCGAACGCATCGAGGCGGCCGGGCCGGATGGGCCGTGGATTCAGCTCGGCGCGGCGCGCGCCGACGCAGCCCTCGGGCACAAGGAGGAGGCGGTGCGCCTGGCGCAGCGGGCGGCCGCCGCGCTTCCGATCTCGAGCGATGCGTACGACGGCCCCAACTGCATGATCCAGGAGGCCGAGGTGATGGCTCGAGTCGGAGAGATCGAACCCGCCACCGCCTTGCTCGAGCGCCTCCTCTCGGTTCCCAGCCTGGTCTCGCTGGCGTGGCTGCGCCTCGACCCGGCCTGGGACCCGCTGCGGAGCGACGCTCGTTTCCAGGACCTGGTTCGATCGCAGCCCTCGCAGACCCGTTGAGCCCACTCGATCTTGGGAAGATCGGCGCCGGCCGGCGCCTCCGGCAACATGGGCGGGCCAGGCCCGAGGCAAAGGTTCCGGAGCGCGAGAGATCAGCAGCGACCTGCGCGGGAAGCCCCATGCCGTCGTCGCTGTGGTAACCTGCGCGGGCCCGCGACGGCCCTGTCGTCTAACGGTTAGGACACCGGCCCTTCAAGCCGGCAGCACGGGTTCGATTCCCGTCAGGGCCGCCATCGCCCCCCTCGCCCCGACCTTCGCCCGAGCTCTGTGAAGATCGTCAGAAGCGAGAGGGAAAAGGGAAGAGGGAAGACAGAGACACGACCCAAACCCAGACCTCTGCTTCTTCGGACCACGGTCTCTACGACCCACGATCCACGATCCACGGTCGTTGCCTCCCACCGGCCACCGGCTACGTCTCTTCCGTTCCCGGAGCCCTGCCTCCGCGGTCTTGTCAAACCCGGCCGAAACGCCTAGACTCCCCGTTGTGAAACGGTTCACGATTTGGACGTGGACCGGATCGCAGGTTCCGCCCCCCGGAAGGTTTGCAGGATGCGGAGCGGCGCCCCACTTAAGGAGGGATGTCATGTCCAAGAGGCGTATGGTCACCCTCGACGGGAACGAGGCGGCGGCATCGGTCGCGCACCGCACCAACGAGGTGATTGCCATCTACCCGATCACCCCCTCGTCCAACATGGGGGAGTGGGCCGACGAATGGTCGGCACAAGGCAAGAAGAACATCTGGGGCACGGTGCCGCAGGTGACCGAAATGCAGTCCGAGGGCGGCGCCTCCGGCGCCGTGCACGGCGCGCTGCAGGCCGGGGCGCTGACCACCTCGTTCACCGCTTCGCAGGGGCTGCTGCTGTTCATCCCCAACATGTACAAGATCGCCGGCGAGCTGACCTCGTACTGCATGCACGTGTCGGCGCGCACGATCGCCACTCACGCGCTGTCGATCTTCGGCGACCACTCCGACGTCATGGCGTGCCGGCAGACCGGTTTCGCCCTGCTCTCCTCCGGGTCGGTGCAGGAGGCGCACGACTTCGCCTGCATCGGGCAGGCGGCGACGCTGCGCAGCCGCGTGCCGTTCCTGCACTTCTTCGACGGCTTCCGCACCTCGCACGAGGTGGCGAAGATCGAGGAGCTGACCGACGACGACCTGCACGCGATGGTCCCCGACGACCTCGTCGCCGCCCACCGCCGCCGCGCGCTCACGCCGGATGCGCCGGTGCTGCGCGGCACCGCACAGAACCCGGACGCGTTCTTCCAGGCGCGCGAGGCGTGCAACCCGTTCTACGCCGCCTGCCCGGCGATCGTGCAGGAGGAGATGGACAGGTTTGCGAAGCTGACCGGGCGCCACTACCGCCTCTTCGACTACGCCGGCCACCCCGAGGCCGAGCGCGTCATCGTCATCATGGGCTCGGGCGGCGACACCGCCACCGAGTACGTCGAGTGGGCGCTCAAGGCGGGCCAGAAGGTCGGCGTGCTCCGCGTCCGCCTGTTCCGTCCGTTCTCGATCGCCGACTTCATCGCGGCGCTGCCGAAGACGGTGCGGACGATCGCCGTGCTCGACCGCTGCAAGGAGCCGGGCGCGATCGGCGACCCGCTCTACCTCGACGTGATCACCGCGCTGCGCGAGGCGGCCGATGCCGGCGACTCGGCGTTCGCCCACGCGCCGCGCGTGGTCGGCGGGCGCTACGGCCTCTCCTCCAAGGAGTTCACGCCCGCGATGCTCAAGGCGGTCGACGACGAGCTCGCCAAGGAGAAGCCCAAGAACCACTTCACCGTCGGCATCGTGGACGACGTGACGCACACGTCGCTGGCCGTCGACCCGGAGTTCGACATCGAGCCCGACGACGTCAAGCGCGCGGTGTTCTTCGGCCTCGGCTCCGACGGCACCGTCGGCGCCAACAAGAACTCGATCAAGATCATCGCCGAGGAGACCGACAACTTCGGCCAGGGGTACTTCGTCTACGACTCGAAGAAGGCCGGCGCCGTCACCATCTCGCATCTGCGCTTCGGCCCGCGCCCGATCCGCTCGGCGTACTTGATCCGGAAGGCCAACTTCGTCGCCTGCCACCAGACCGAGTTCCTCGACAAGTACGACATGCTCGACTTCGCCGGCCCCGGCGCCACGTTCCTGCTCAACACGCCGTTCGGGCCCGACGAGGTGTGGGACCACCTGCCGCGCGAGGTGCAACAGGCGGTCGTCGAGAAGCGCCTCAAGCTGTTCGTGATCGACGCCTACAAGGTGGCCAAGGACACCGGGATGGGCGTGCGCATCAACACGATCATGCAGACCTGCTTCTTCGCCATCTCCGGCGTGCTCCCGCGCGGCGAGGCGATCGAGCAGATCAAGAAGGCGATCAAGAAGACCTACGGCAAGAAGGGCGACGTGGTCGTGCAGAAGAACTTCGCCGCCGTCGACCACACCCTCGCCCACCTGTTCGAGGTCAAGGTCCCGGGCACGGTCACGGCGACCCGCCCGATGCCGCCCACCGTCTCGGACGTCGCTCCCGATTTCGTCAAGCGCGTCACCGCGGTGATGATGTCGGGCAAGGGCGACCTGCTGCCGGTCTCCGCGTTCCCGGTGGACGGCACCTGGCCGGTGGCGACCACGCAGTGGGAAAAGCGCAACATCGCCCTCGAGATCCCGGTGTGGGACGCGGCGCTGTGCATCCAGTGCAACAAGTGCGCGATGGTGTGCCCGCACGCCGCGATCCGCGCCAAGGTGTACGACCCGGCGCGGCTCGACGGCGCCCCGGCGACGTTCAAGTCGATCGACTACAAGGCGGCCGACTTCAAGGGCGGCGCGTACACGATCCAGGTCGCCCCGGAGGACTGCACCGGCTGCACGCTGTGCGTCATGGTCTGCCCCGCCAAGGACAAGGCGAACCCGAAGCACAAGGCGCTCGACATGGCGCCGCAGCTGCCGCTGCGCGAGAGCGAGCGGGCGAACTACGCGTTCTTCCTCGACCTGCCCGAGGTGGACCGCACCGCGATCAAGGTTGACGTCAAGGGCGCGCAGTTCATGCAGCCGCTGTTCGAGTACTCCGGCGCCTGCGCCGGCTGCGGCGAGACGCCGTACATCAAGCTCCTCACCCAGCTGTTCGGCGACCGCGCCTTGATCGGCAACGCCACCGGCTGCTCGTCGATCTACGGCGCCAACCTGCCGACCACGCCGTACGCGGTCAACCGCGACGGGCGCGGTCCGGCCTGGAACAACTCGCTGTTCGAGGACAACGCCGAGTTCGGCTTCGGCTACCGCCTGGCGATCGACAAGCACATCGAGCAGGCGCGCGAGCTGCTCGCGGCGCTCGCACCCGCGCTCGGTGAGAACCTGGTCAGGGAGCTGCTCGAGGCCGCCCAGGGCGACGAGGCCGGGATCGCGGCGCAGCGCGCCCGCGTCGCCGCACTCAAGGCCAAGCTCGCCGGCATGAAGGAGCCGGACGCGGCGCGCCTCGGCCTGCTCGCCGATTACCTGGTCAAGAAGAGCGTGTGGATCGTCGGCGGCGACGGCTGGGCGTACGACATCGGCTACGGCGGCCTCGACCACGTGCTCGCCCAGGGCCGCGACGTCAACGTCCTGGTGCTCGACACCGAGGTCTACTCCAACACCGGCGGGCAGGCGTCGAAGGCGACCCCGCTCGGCGCCGCCGCCAAGTTCGCCATGGCCGGCAAGAGCATGCCGAAGAAGGACCTCGGCATGCTGGCGATGACCTACGGCCACGTCTACGTGGCCCACGTCGCGTTCGGCGCGAAGGACAACCAGGTGGTGCGCGCGTTCCAGGAAGCCGAGTCGTACCCCGGCCCGTCGCTGATCATCGCCTACTCGCACTGCATCGCGCACGGCTACGACCTCGCCTACGGCCTCGAGCAGCAGAAGCTCGCGGTGGACACCGGCTCGTGGCCGCTGTACCGCTTCGACCCGCGCCGCATCGCCCTCGGCGAGAGCCCGCTCAAGCTCGACTCGGCGGCGCCCAAGCTCGAGCTCGGGCAGTACGTCCGCAACGAGACGCGCTTCCGCATGGTCGAGCAGGCGAACCCCGAGCACTTCAAGCACCTCCTCGCCGCCGCCCAGCGCGAGGTGACGAACCGCTTCGCGGTGTACGAGCAACTCGCCAAGATCACGATGCCGGTCAAGGCGGCCGCGGATGCGACCGCCGCGGCGAAGGAAGAGTAAGGGGGACAGCATGGACCTCTCGACCACGTACCTCGGCCTCAAGCTCGCCAACCCGCTCGTCGCCGGCGCCTCGCCGATGGTCGACGACCTGGACACGGTCAGGAAGCTCGAGGATGCCGGTTGCGCCGCGATCGTGATGCACTCGCTGTTCGAGGAGCAGATCACGCGCGAGCAGCTCGGCACCGTCATGGACATGGAGTCGCACGCGGACTCGTTCGCCGAGGCGCTCTCCTACTTCCCCCAGCCGCAGGAGTTCCGCCTCGGTCCGGAGTCCTACCTCGAGCAGGTCCGCCGGATCAAGGCGGCGGTGAAGGTCCCGGTGATCGGCTCGCTCAACGGCACCAGCCCGGCGGGGTGGCTCGACTACGCCAGGCTGATCGAGCAGGCCGGCGCCGACGCGCTCGAGCTCAACGTCTACTACCTCGCGACGCAGGCGTGGGAGACGAGCGACGCCGTCGAGCGCCGGGCGCTCGAGGGGCTCAAGACCGTCAAGCAGGGAGTCAAGATCCCGGTCGCCGTGAAGCTGTCGCCGTTCTACTCCTCGCTCGCCCACCTCGCCAAGCAGCTCGACGACGGCGGCGCCGACGGCCTCGTGCTCTTCAACCGCTTCTACCAGCCCGACCTCGACGTCGAGGCGCTCGAGGTGGTGCCGAGCCTGAAGCTCTCCGACTCCTCGGAGCTGCTGCTGCGCCTGCGCTGGCTCGCGATCCTCTCCGGTCACGTCAAGGGCTCCCTCGCCTGCTCCGGCGGCGTGCACACGCCGGTCGACGCGATCAAGGCGGTGATGGCCGGCGCGCACGCGGTGCAGGTCGTCTCCGCCCTGCTCCAGCGCGGCCCGGCCCACCTCGCGACGCTGCGCGACGGGATGGCGAGCTGGATGGCGGAGCACGAGTACGAATCGCTCGCCCAGATGCAGGGAAGTATGAGCCACCAGAGCTGCCCGAACCCGCAGGCGCTCGAGCGCGCCAACTACATGCGCATCCTGCAGGGGTGGAAGCCGTAACGACGAAGACGTGGTCCGTGGTCCGTGGACCGTGGTCCGTGGACCGTGGTCCGTGGACCGTGGTCCGTGGTCCGTGGACCGAAGAGACAACGACAGGTGCACGAGGGGCGGCCGCGAGGCCGCCCTTGGTCTTGAGACGCGAAGACGGCAAAAGGGAGAGGGGAGAAGGAAGACAAGACTCACAGGCGGCCTCGTCTTCCGTCTTCCGTCTCCCCTCTTCCCGTTTCCTACCTTCGGTCGCCGCACAGGAGGCGCTCGACCTGGGACGGGAACGAGGCCGAGAAGTCGAGGACCCACCAGCCCCGCCGACCGTAGAACGGCTTGACGACCTCCTCCGGGGGCGGCTGCAGGTCCATGACTTCACCTCTGAAATTGGAGGTCCGGACGAGGCGCGTCCCGGCCGCCGCCGCGATCGCCGGCATGCCCTTGAACCGCAGCGCCGACGCCGGCAGATCCGCGCCCCATACCAGCGTCTTGTAATCGCTCGCCTTCCCAATGGCTGTGCGGACGACCGCCAGGACGCCGAGGACGCGCTCGATCCGCCGGCAAGGCTCACCGTCGAGGTTGTCCCACATCCGCGCGAGCGCGGCGCCGATGTCGTCGGCGGCGACCCCCTCGGGGAGGAGGTCGCGCTGGCCGTTGACCTCGGCGACGGCCCGCGTCTTCGCGGCAGCGCGTTTGGACTCCTCGCGGATGCGGCGCAGCAGTTCTTCGCGCTCCGCCTCATCTCGCTCCCTCTTCTTCTGGCTCGGGTCGAACGCCGGTTTGAACAACTCCGTGAAAAGCTTCGAAAGGTCAGAGGGTTTACCGACGTGCTCCACCGCGAGGTACTGCCCGCTCTCCAGGTCTTCCACCACGACGGCATCCGAGCCCGTCGGGTTCGAGAACAGGAAGTCGACCCGAACGACCTTCTCGTCGGGAAAGAGGAACCGGCAGCTTACCTGGTTCACGACGGCGCCCGGGGCCGCGTCATCGGCCTGCGAGAGCGCCAGCGCGAGGCGCAGCCTCCCCTTCCACGTCTCGCCCTCCCAGGTCGAATCGACGCGCCGCAGGACGTCCTCCCGGTACTGGCGCTGCGCGTCCGTCATCAGCGAGGGTTCCACGCCATTCGCCGAGACGCACAGGACCCGGGCCGTCACCTCCGACCCGGTGCGGACCTCGGCCGTCTGGTAGCCCACCGTGAAATGCAGGGGCTGCGCCGCAGCCAGCAGGACCAACGTCGCGATCATCGTGTTCAATCCTAGCGCAGTCGCGGCACAAGCTACCGTCGCACCCGCCTCCACACCCGCTGAGAAATCAGAAGCGGGCCGTGGCGCGGGGAGTTCCGCCGATGGCGGTGCCGGTGTGTTAGGCTCCGGCGCGGAGGCAACTTGGAGCAGGTTTCCAGCGTCATCGCGACGGTGCACGAGATCGCCCTCAAGGGCGGCAACCGCGGGTGGTTCGAGCGCACGCTGCTGGCCAACG